>JBBRVX010000073.1:0-21270 GCA_038246475.1 Thermomicrobiales bacterium
CGATGGCGCCCGTGCCCGCCTCGGCGCGGTCTCGCTGCGCCACCAGCCGGTGCAATCGGGGTTCGAGCCAGAGCTGCAACCCCTCATGCTGACGACCATGGGCCGGGCCGGGACCACATGGACCATGCGCCTTCTTTCCGAGCATCCAGAGATCGTCGTCCACCGCTGGCACCCGTACGAGCTGCGCACCGCTCGTTACTGGTGGCACATGTTGAAAACCCTGTCCGAGCCACGCGACCCCCACCACTCCGGTCAGGCCGATCGCTTCCAGACGAACAAGCTGTGGGTCGGCTACAACCCCTTTTACCCCGAGCCCATCGCCGTCACGCCGGGCCTCGGCGAGTGGATGGGGCGCGACTACGTCGAGGATCTGGCCCGCTTCTGCCAGCGCAATGCCGAGGAGGCGTACAAGCGCATTGCCATCGGCCAAGGTCAGACCAACGTCCGGTACATGGCCGAAAAGCATCGCGCCGATAACTTGCCCTGGCTCGTCTGGGAGCTCTATCCCAAGGCCAAGGAGATCTTCCTGGTCCGCGATTTCCGTGATGTCTATAGCTCGATGCTCGCCTATAACACCAAGTTCGGGCGGAGGGCCTTTGGGCCGGAGCACATCAAGACCGATGAAGAGTTTGCCCATTTCCTGCGCAACAGCACGATCAAGAACCTCAGTCGCTCATGGCCAAAACGCCAGGACCGGGCCCACCTGATCCGGTACGAAGATCTCATCACCCGGCCGAACGACGTTCTTCGTGGCATGTTCGAGTATCTGGAGCTTGACGCGGGCGACGAAACAATCGCCGGCATCCTGATACGGGCCTCCGCGGAGAACCCGGAGATGAAACAGCACCTCACCAGCTCCAACGTCTCAAACTCGCTCGGGCGCTGGAGGAGCTCACTCTCTCCCGACCTCCAGACCGTGGCGAACGCGGCGTTCGGGGATGTCCTCGAGCAATTCGGCTACCAGATCTGATGCAACAGCGGGACCTGCTCCGGCCATGAGAGTGCTGATTGCCGCCCCGCGCAAATCCGGCAGCGCCCGGCTGCGCTGCCTCTTGTCCTTTGCCTACGGGCTGACGAGCGCCCCTTCGCGTGGCGTCCCCGATCAGGACGACTTCGCAGCGCTGGAAGAGTGGCTGGGGGATTTGCCGGAATCGAGCATCGTCAGCACGGATTTCACCTACTTGCCGGAGTTCCGCGAGACCTGCGCCAGACACGCGATCTCCCTGGTGGCGATCTTGCGCCACCCGTTCGATCTTTTTGTCTCAACCTATGACGTAGCCCAGCAGCGTTCGCTACGCGGCAAGCCCGCGACGCGCGACGACGAGATTCAGAGCAAGCTCGTTGGCGCCTCGCTTGATGATTCTGTCGTTCTCGACTACGCGCGAAATGGGTTCGCGGGCGAAGTTGCCTCGCTCATAGGCTGGCAGGAAAGCGATGTGCCCACAATCCGCTTCGAGCAGATCGAAGCGGACCCGGCAGCCGCGCTCGCGGACCTCGCCGCCTCTCTCGGGGCGGTCGACGACGCCGCTATTGCGCGAGCCGTGGCCCTCTGTCCGACCGGAAACCCGGTCCATGGCCGGCCAGAACGAGGCCGCCGCATGGAGGCCCTTCCCCCCGGCGCATGGCAAGAACGACTGCCGGAGATCACATTGGATGTCTTGCGCGAGCGATTCGGCGCGGACGTGCGGCGCCTCGGCTATGAGGTCACCTGAGGTGCTGACTGATGCTGGATGCCCCGCGTGAGAATCGTTATCGCCGGGCCGCCCAAAACCGGCAACATGTGGCTGAAGTGCCTCCTGGGCAGGGCGTACGGCCTCCGTTGGCTGCGGCCATTCGAGACGCCCGGTGGAACGGACCTCCGTTCTCTCCAGGAGTGGCTGGCCAGGGGACGCTATCCCGACGACTCCATCTTCCACCAGCACTATGACTACTCACCCGAAATCGCCACCGCGCTGAAGGAGATCCCGGCTCAGCTGGTCACCATCGTGCGCGATCCCTACGATGCCTTTGTCTCGACCTACTACACCCTACAGCTCCATGCGGAAGATCAGAACGCCAAGGGCCGCAAGCTCACCGAGCTGATGGGAAAGCCGCTCGACGATCCGCACATCATCGAATTCCTCCGCCGCGGCGGATATCGCAACAACCTGCAGAAAGCGCGCGACTGGGCCCTCAGTGGCGACGCCGTGGTCCTGCGCTACGAAGACCTCAGCCACGACCCGGTCGGAACGCTGCGCCGCGCGGCCGACCAGATCGGGCCGGTCAGCGACGAGCAGCTCGCCATCGCGGTTGATTATTGCCGCGCCGACCGCATGCGGCAGCGCACCCGGGGCGGCAACACACATGTCCGCTCCGCCACTGTCGGCGATTCCCGCCGCCAGCTCACCTCCGCCCACTTCGCGGCATTTCGCGACGCCTATCACGATCTGATCGAAGAGCTCGGCTACGAGGTCCGTTAGCCGGCAGGCTTAATTCGCATCGCCCGGTTTCAATCACCAGCCCAGAGGTCATCAAGGTTTTCCAGGACCCGCACGAATGCCTTTTGCTCGGCTTCCGGGCTATGGGCGCGGGCGGTTTCCCTGGCATTGCTGAGCAGCGCGTGCGCCCGCGTCGCCGGGAGCGCCAAGGCTGATTCCGTGGCCTCGATCAACGCCTCAAACACAAAGTCGGGTCGGAACGCGTTCTGCCCAGGAATGCAGAACGAACGGTTGCCCACGCAGTCTGGACAGACCACCAGCGTGCCCAGGGCCATGCCCTCCAGCGCCGGCAAATAGAAGCCTTCTTCCTCGTTTGGCAGGAAGAGCGTCACCCGCGCCCGCCCCATGGACTCCAGGAACGAATCGCGCTCCTGATGATCCGTTAACGCCTCGACTGCAAAGCCTTGAGCAGCAAAGTGCGCCCTGGCCCGCTCCGCCATCCCCGGCTGCTTGAGGCCCGCGATGAGCAGATCGCATGGTCGAGACGAGCCCCCGGGCGTCTCAACGATCGGCACATCGATACTGTTGGGAATGACGACGATCGGTCCCCGACTGCCCGATCTTGCCACCGCGGCCGCCACTTCCTCGCTGACGCAAATGCGAATCGCTTTCTGGTCCAGGTAGCGGGATTGGATGCTCCAATCATCGGCATGCCGCGTATGCTGGATCAAATTCAGAATGGGCAAACCCCGATCGAGCAGGCCTATGGCTTCCAGTCGTTGCCAGTCACGCCCGGCCACAAAGATGGCGTCTGGCGCAATCTCGGAAAGCGATGGAATCACCTTGTCTCTGGCGTTCGACCACGGATTGCTGCTGTCCCATGATGAATCGATATCAAAGAGGACACGAGCATCGAAGCCCGGCGCGGCGAGGACATGGTTGAAGTAGTGCCAGACCTTGAGATGCCCGCCATGAAAACGACGATATTTGCGATGGAAAAGAACGGTGCGCGCCATAAACCTCGCTCCAGCAGAACCGGAACCGACCGTGAGTCTAGACGATGGACCAAACGGCACCGTCCCCAGGGCCATTTTTGCTACACTCCCCTATTGCCCGAGCGTCAAACCGCGTGATCGCTCGCTTGCCCGGCTCATTCGAGCCGGAGTCGTCGCGCGGAATCGCGCGTTTGCCCGCCGCGATGTGCAAACGGAGGAGTGAGTCAAGGTTATGAGGAGTGCGATCGGGTGAGGATCATCATCGCGGGGCCGCCCAAAGCGGGCAATGTCTGGTTGAAGTGCATCCTGGCGCACATCTACGATCTCCGGCCACTCACCAACCGCGAGACCCCGGCGCGCCCGCAGTTTCACCTCTTCAAGGAATGGGTCGAGAACGGCGGCTTTCCCGATGGAACGCTCTTCCATCAGCATTACGACTATCGAACCGAGCTGGCGGATCTCATCGAATCCATACCAGCGCATGCGGTAACCATCGTGCGCGACCCCTACGATGGCTTCGTTTCATCCTATTTCACGATCCAGCAACATAAGGACGACGGCCTTCGCAGCGGGCGGCGCACGGATGTCATGGTGGGAAAGTCGCTCTCCGATCCCGCCGTCATTGAGTATCTTCGCAACGGCGGCTTCCGCAACAACATGCGCCGGGCTCTGGAATGGATGCAAAGCGGGCGCACCCACATCGTTCGCTACGAGGCCCTGCACGCCAATGCCGTCGAAGAGCTTCGAGGCGTCACCGATCGCATCGAGCCGGTTTCAGATGAGCGGATCGCGGCGGCCGTGGACGCCTGTAGCGCCGACAACATGCGCAAGATGGGCGGCGAGAAGTCAAAACATGTCCGCGCTGCCAAGGTTGGGGATTCGCGCGAAAAGCTTAGCGACGAGCACCTCTCGGTCTTTCGGGACAAATATGGTGACATGATCCGAGCGCTCGGCTATGAGGTTCGTTAGGTCGTTCCAACACCAGATCACCACCGGCGTGGCTGCATCGCCACGATGCACCCACACCATGGAGGAGGGCGCGAATGCGCATTGTCATCTCATCCCCACCCAAGATGGGGAACAAGTGGCTCAAATGTCTTCTGAGCCGGACGTATAATTTGCAGTGGGTCATCGGCGATGATTCCCCCAGCACGAACCCCGAGGAATTCGCGAAGTTCATCCGCGACGGCCGGTTCCCGGACAACACGATCTTTCACCAGCATTGCAAGTTTAAGCCGAGACTCTGCAACGTCATCGACAGCGTGCCGGCCCATCTGGTGACCGTCGTGCGTGACCCATATGACGCCTTTGTCTCCATGTATCACTGGATGCAGACTCGCACCCAATATGATCTCGAACGGGGGCGTGTCCGCGCCAAAGAACGCCCTCGCAACGCCATGTTCGATAAGGCGATCGATGACCCAGTCATCCTGGAATTTCTCTCGAATCACTACGGCGAGCACATTTTACGCGCCAGCGAATGGGTCAACAGCGGTCGCGCACTCGTCGTCCGCTACGAGGATCTGCACCGTGATGCCGTGGCTACCCTTAGCGACGTAACCAACAAAATTCAGCCGGTCCCGCTGGAACAGGTGCAGCAGGCCGTCGAGGCTTGCAGTGCAGAGAACATGCGTAACATGAGCCAACGCATGTCCAAGCATGTTCGCGCGGCGAAAGTCGGCGATTCCCGTGGCACATTGAGCGAAGAGCACCTCCAGATTTTCCGCGACAAGTATGCGGACCTCGTGACATCCATGGGATACGATGTCAGATAACCGGATGCCGGTCTACGAGACGAGTTGACCCCATGAGAATCATCGTCTCCGCCCCGCCAAAATCGGGAAATCATTGGATTGGGTGTCTCCTCTCCCAGATTTACGGCCTCGATTGGCCTACCCCCGGCGGTCATGCCGCCACCGCCAGCCCGGAGACTCTAAGCGCATTCGTCGCGGAGGGCGGATTTCCCGACGGATCGATGTTTCACCACCACACCCGGTTCCACCGCCGCCTCTGCGACGTCATCGATGCCATTCCAGCCTATAACGTGACCATCGTGCGCGATCCGTACGATGTCTTCGTCTCGATGTATTTCTGGGAACAGGAGCGCACCGCTCGCGGCCTCGGCCGGGATCAGCCCCGCCCCCGCAACGCCATGTATGACAAGCCGCTCGACCACGAGGACGTCATCGGATTTCTGGCCGATGGCTTCGGTCCGCACATCGCGCGCGCCAACGGCTGGCTGCATAGCCAACGCGCCATTCCGATTCGTTACGAAGAGCTGCATGACGATCCCATCGGCGCGCTCGTGCGCGTGACATCCCAGATCGAGCCCGTTCCGGTTGAACGCATTCAGGCCGCGGTGGATGCATGCCGCGCGGAGCTGGTTCGTCAACGCGATGAAAAAATGACGTGGCATGTGCGATCGGCGCGCGTCGGTGACTCCCGGGAGAAGCTGGGCGAGGTTCATCTGGCCGTGTTCCGGGAGCGGCACGCCGATCTCATCCGTCAGCTCGGCTACGAAGTCCGCTAACCTGTACCCGTCACTGGCTTGTCACGGCGCCCCAGCGGAAGGAGAACCCGCGGCGGTGAATTTCGTCGATATCGCGACGCTCGTGATTGTTGGCTTTCTCGCGGTGAGCGGCTTGAACCGGGGCTTCCTGCTGGGCATGATCGACCTCCTCGCCCTCTGCCTGGCGGTCGTCGTTGGGGCCAGGGCCTCGGATTGGATCGCGAATCCCCTGCGCGATCGCGGGTTTTCCGATGTCATGGCGGCGGCGTCAGGGCTTTTCGTCGGATCGGTCGTCGCCTACGCGGCAATCGGATTGGCCGTCCGCATTCTCGTTTCACCACTCGGGGCGCTGGGCGCTGGCACGCCGCTGGCGTGGGTCAACAGCGTGCTGGGCCTGATTCCGGGCGCCATCAAAGGGCTTGTCGTCGCGGCCGTGCTGATCATTATCCTGGAGGCCATGCCGGTCGAGCTCGGGATGCGCGCCCAGATTTCGGCCTCCCCGTTCGCCGAAACCCTGACGACGGTCGGCAAGCAATCGATTTCCTCGGGCCTGCTCTGGGCAGGAGTTGACCCCGCCTCGATTGGCATTCCCGCGGACCTCCTGCGGTAGCGCCCTGCACCAATGTGCGGTGCGAAAGACAACCCTATCTCGACCGAGAATGTCGCTCCGCCTCGTTCGCGAGGCACGAAGACTGCTAGAGTGCGTCATCGCCATGAGGCGAGCTCGCGAGATCGATCGGCCCGAGGCGTTTCAATTCTCAGGAGGAGTGGTTGGACATTATTCTTCCCGGTGCCGGCCTCGGCACGCGTCTCAGGCCTCAGACGTGGACCAAGCCGAAACCTCTGGTAAGCGTCGCCGGCAAACCGATGCTTGGTCACGTCATTGATCGGGTGTTGCCGCTCGAACCCAGGCAGATCATCTTCATTACCGGGTTTCTCGGCGACCAGATCGAAGCGTGGGCCCGCGACCAGATTCCCGCGCCAGTTGCCTTTGTCGAGCAAAAGGAGATGCGCGGCCAGACGGATGCCATCATCCGCGCCCGCGACATTGCCACCGAAGACGCCCTGATCCTTTTCCCGGACATGCTCTTTGAAGCCGATTTCTCGGCCCTCAAGGGTGTTGATGCTGATGTCGTGATGTTTACGAAAGAGGTCGCGGACCCATCAGCGCTCGGCATCGCCATCGTCGAGAATGGCCGGATCGTCCGCCTCGTGGAAAAGCCGCAAAAACCGATCTCGAACCTCGCGGTCATCGGCATCTATTACATTCGTCACATGCCCGATCTCTACACGGCCATCGAAGAGCAGATGCGCCGGGGCATTGCCCTCAAGAATGAATTCTTCATTGCCGATGCCATTCAGCTCATGATCGATAGCGGGGCGAAGGTCATCTCAATGCCCGTCACGGCCTGGGAAGACTGCGGAAGCGCGGCAAATCTGCTCAGCACCAATCGCTATCTGCTGGGATCCAAGGAGCGAGTTGGCGAGCCAACCGGCGGCGCGGTGGTGATCGAGCCGTCCCACGTCGCCGCGGATGCCGTGATCGAAAACTCGGTCGTCGGTCCCTTTGCCAGCATCGGCAGCGGCGTGACGATTCGCAACAGTCTCATTCGCGACAGCATCGTCGAAGACGGCGCGACGATCCACGACGCCATCCTCACCGGATCGATCATTGGGCGGCGAGCTCGCGTCAGCGGCCTGGCGCGCGATCTCAACATCGGAGACGACTCGGTGGTCGGCTCGTGAGCGCTGAGTGCACCGCTGCGGTCTGGCACGAGCTTTCCGTCGTGTGCGATGCCGAAGCCGTGGAGTCCGTCTCCGAACTCTTTGCGCGGTACGGCTTCAACCAGGGCGTCGCGATCGAGGAGCCTTTCACTCAAGACCCCGATGGCGATAACTTCGCTATCGATCCTTCCGGGCCAGTCATTGTACGCACGTTTCTGAACGCGGCCGATATCGCCCCCGACACCATCGGCAGCATTCGTGAAGCGCTCTGGCATCTGGGACGGCTCCGCTCGATTGGCGAGCTGGAGATTGCCGATCTCGCCGAAGAAGATTGGGCCAACGCCTGGAAAGCGCACTACAGCGTTCATCGGGTGGGAAATCGCATCCTGGTAAAGGCGCCATGGCACGACTATGAACCCGCGGCCGACGAAGTCATCGTTGAGCTCGACCCTGGAATGGCCTTCGGCACAGGGTTGCATCCGTCCACGCGGCTTTCCATGATCGCCATCGAGGACGAATTGAAGCCGGGGGATCGTATGCTCGATGTTGGCATCGGTTCCGGCATCCTCGCCACCGGCGCGGCGCTTCTCGGCGCGAGCGCGGTCGATGGCGTCGATGTAGAACCGGTCGCGGTGCGCTCGGCGCGTGAAAGTGCCGAGCGAAACGGCGTCGCGGCCATCGTCCGCGTGGAGCAAGGGAGCGTCGGCGAGGGGCAACCTTTTCGCGGCGAGTACGACCTCGTCGTGGCCAATATCATCGCGCGCATCCTGATGGAGCTCGCCCCGGCGCTATTCGCGGCCACGAGGCCTGGGGGTACATTGATTCTGGGGGGCATCATCGACATCAAAGAGCAGGCAGTACGCGACTCCTGCGATGCTTTGGGGCTCACCCTCATCCGCCGCGAGACGAGCGAGGACTGGGTCGTCCTCGTGCTGCGGCGACCCGTTGCCTGAACGGCCGCTCGCGATGCCAGCTCTATACTTCTTCACGGTGGCGCCTGGGACGTGTATGAGAAGCCATGACCGTTGAACTTCATGGACTTGCCTCATTTGAAGGCAGTCAGGTCCTCCCGGAAACGCCGCACGATGTGCCGTTCGATCGCGCGCGAGTGGATGCCCTCGTCGATCGGGTGCGCACTGGCGCGCGTGTTGATTTACTCTCCGGATTGCTGGACGCGGTCGATTGGTCGGTATTCGTCACCGAGGACGGCGCTCCGGTTTCGGCAGCGGCACTGGCCGAACTGCGCGCCTACTATCGCGCGAAGTGGGGCGATATCGGACCACTCTTCATCGCCGAGCTGCTCTCCACGGAGTTCATGACCGAGCAGCGGGCCCGCGGTGACGTGGTCTTCTCGGAGCGGCTTCTGCGCCTCGGCCGCACCGAGCCCGATCTGTGGCAGGAAATCCGCGTCTTCTTTCGCCGCAAGGAAATGGTCACCGCCCTGCTCGCCGCGGCCCATGATCCATCGCTCTTCACCGCGGAAAACGTTCCACTGGCCAATGACGAGGAGGATCTCTGGGAATGACTCCAATCTGCGTGGTCGGCGGCGGCGGCTATGTCGGTCTGGGGTATGCCGTTGCCCTTGCCGAACTGGGCCATGACGTCATCGGCCTGGATATCGACGAGATCCGCGTCGCACAGTTGAACCAGGGTCATAGCCCCATCTTCGAGGCGGGCCTCCCTGAGATGCTCCGCCGCAATCTCGATTCCGGCCGCCTTCGCTTTACCGCCGACTACCAGGCGGCCATTCCGGACCGCGAGATCGTTCTGCTCTGCACCGGCACTCCCTCGCTCTCCGACGGCGAGGCCGATTTGCGCCAGGTCCGCTCCGCGGCGATGTCGATTGGCGCCCATTTGCGGCCAGGCAGGAAAACCATCATCGTCAACAAGAGCACCATGCCCGTCGGCGCCGCCGAGCTCGTCGCCGGCATCGTGGCCGAACATGCCCCTGAAGACGCGCGTTTTGCTGTCGTCAGCAATCCGGAGTTTCTGCGCGAGGGGCGTGTTCTGGAGGACATCCTTGAACCGGACCGCATCGTTCTCGGCGGCGACGATACTCAGGCCCTCGCCACGGTCGCGTCCCTGTATGAGCCCTTCGGCGCGCCGATTCTGCAAACTGATCACCGCTCCGCCGAACTGATCAAGTACGCGGCCAATGCATTTCTAGCCACCAAGATCTCCTTCATCAACGACATTGCCCGCCTCTGCGAGCGGCTCGGAGCCGATGTCACGGTCGTCGCCAGGGGGATCGGCGCTGATGAACGGATCGGGCCGCGATTTCTCCATGCCGGGATCGGTTTTGGCGGCTCCTGTTTCCCCAAGGATGTCGGCGCGCTCACCAGAATGACCGAAGGGGCCGGGTTACATTCCGGGCTGCTGAAGGCGGTTCTGGATATCAACCGCGATGCCCAGCGCCGCTTTGTCACCCGCGCCGAGGAGCTGCTGGGCGGGCTTGATGGCCGTCAAATCTGTGTCTGGGGATTGGCCTTCAAGGAAGATACCGACGATCTCCGCGAATCACCATCGGTTTCCGTGGTGCAGATGCTGGTCGAACGTGGCGCGTCGGTACGCGCCCATGATCCCGCGGCGCTCCAGAATGCCGCGCGGCAGTTGCCCGCCATCGCTCTGCACGACGATCCCTATGCGGCGGCCACCGGCGCCGACGCGGTAATGCTGTGCACTCCCTGGGCGGAGTACGCGGCGATTGACTTCGCCAGGTTGGCGGCCCTCATGAAGGGCGACTTGCTCCTCGACGGGCGAAATATGCTCGACCCGGCGGTCGTCAGATCCGCCAACCTGCGCTATGAGGGCATCGGCCGGGGAACGGACCGGCTGCCCACCGGCGCTCTGCTGCCCACCGCTGGCGTTCCTCTGGTCAAGCTCCCGCGATCCCGTTGAACGCGCCAAACAGCACCGTTAGGCGATCCCGGCAGCCTGCGAGGATCGCGCCCCGGAAAGCGCCAGCGCGGCGACATTGGCCATCGACTGCGCCATATCCAGCTCGCCCTGATTCAGCGTAAACGATTCGCCATTTCGGTCACCGACGATCGCTCCGAAATAACGATCCCCCACCCTGATCGGCGCGATGAGCAACGACGTCACGTTGACCGCTGCCCCTTCACGGGTTGCCCCTTGGTCGAGCTCCGCGACCACCGCGCGCTCCGGCCGATAGAGGTCGTGCGCCATCGGCGAACCTTTACTGTCGGTCTCATCGGGCAGATTTGAAAGCGCCGCGCCATAGGTTGCCACGCGCACCGACTTGCCGCCTGGCTCATCCTGAAGTCGAATGGCCACGCGCCGGAGGCCGAGCGTTCCGGCGAGTCGATCGGCCACGAGGGCAAAGAAATCGTCTCGCGCACCCGCGGTCGAGGCCGCGTGCAGGGCTTCCGAGAGCGACGCCAGCCGGCTGGCCAGATCGACGCGTTCGGCCGACGCCAGATCGAGCAACGCTGGCGAGGCATCCGGGTTCGGTTCCCGGCGGCGGTACTTCCGCGGGGCTCGCTCTCGCATCGGCCGCCAGTCTCGGAGGTCCTCCGAGGAAATCAGCGCCATCCGGCCAAGTCGGGTCGCCGGCAGCTTGCCGCGTCGGACGGCACGAGAAACCGTGTGATACGAGACTCCCTTGAGTCGCGCGGCTTCGGCCATCGTATAGACATCTCCGCTGCCGGTCACGTCGTTCACCTGGGACTCCTCTTGCGGTAACCAAGTGCCGTGCACTTGTGGTCATAACGCCGGTGGGATGCGCCGTTCGGGGTAGCGCCCAGTGCATGGCGCAACCCAATGGTACACCTGATCAAGATTTCCCCCTGATTCTGGTATACAGTCAATTCGCTTTATCAAGCGTTGGCATCGTCGTTTTGCGTTGATGTTGCGCACCAAAATCGTCATCAGTCCAAAACATCACGTGCTTTATGGAAGCGTAGCCTTGCCTCGCACCGTGACGATCCCTTCATCACAAAAGTTGACGTCCCGCGGACATTCGGATTGACCACCGGCGTCGTCCAGACTAGGATGCGCCCGATTCCGCTGAGCTACCGGGAGGCCCCATGCCCAGATTCGCGGCCAATCTTTCGATGCTCTACACCGAGCATCCCTTTTTGGAACGCTTCGAACACGCCAGGAGGGCCGGGTTTGAAGCGATTGAGTTTCTTTTCCCCTACGAGTACGACACCACGGCGATCGCGCGAGTCCTGCGCCAGCACGATCTCGAGCTGGTGCTCTTCAACTTGCCGGCCGGGAACTTCTCGGCGGGAGATCGCGGCTTCGCCAACGATCCTCGGCGAAATGAAGAGTTCCGTCGTGGCGTCCAGGACGCGCTAGCGATCGCGGTCGAGCTTGGCGCAGGGCGGCTGAACTGCCTTGCCGGTTTACGCCTGGCCGATCTCCCCGAGGACGCGCAGACCGAAACGCTGATCGACAATCTCCGCTTCGCGGCCGATGCCGCCGCGCAAGTCGGCATCCAGCAAGTCATGGAACCGCTCAATGCCTTTGATGCGCCCGGTTACTTCGTCACCACGCCAGATCAGGGATTCGCCATCGTCGAACGCGCGGCCCATCCAAACCTGTTCCTCCAGTACGACGTCTATCACGCCCAGCGCATGGTGGGGAATCTCACCGAGACGATTGCCAATCGGATCAACCTGATTGGACACGTCCAGATCGCCGACAGCCCGGCCCGGCACGAACCGGGGACTGGTGAAATCAACTATCCATTCGTTTTCCAGGCTCTGGATGCCGCTGGCTATGACGGCTGGGTGAGCCTCGAGTATCGACCGCTGGTCGACACCGCGACTTCGCTCGACTGGTTGTCGGATATGGGATTCTGGCCAGAATCTCGGCGTAAGGGGGTTGCATGATGCCGAGGTTCGAAGGATCGCCAGTTGGATTGATCGGGCTGGGGATCATGGGCAAACCCATGGCCCGCAATCTCGCCAAAGCGGGATACGAGCTTGTCGTTTACAACCGAAGTCGTGATGATATCGACGAGTTGCTCGCCGAAGGCAGCCAGTTTCAGGCCGCCGGAAGTCCGCGCGAGGTCGCCGAACACGTTAAGGCGATCATCACCATGCTCCCCGACTCCCAGGACGTCAGCGACGTCGTGTTCGGTGAAAACGGACTCCTCCCCGCGCTTGGCAGCGACCATCTTCTCATCGACATGAGCACCATCTCCCCCGCCACGTCAATCGACGTCAACGCGGCGGTACGGGAGCGGGGCGGGCGCGTGCTTGACGCCCCCGTCAGCGGCGGCGACAAGGGCGCCATCGCCGGCACGCTCAGCATCATGGTCGGCGGAGAGTCCGAGGACTTTCACCGCGCCATGCCTCTTTTCGAAGCCATGGGCAAGACCATTGTTCATGTCGGCGGCGCGGGCGCGGGCCAGACCGTGAAAGCCTGTAATCAGATCGTGGTCGCCATCAACTATGCCGCCGTCAGTGAGGCTCTGGTGCTCGGCGCGAAGTCCGGCGTTGATCCCGACAAGATCGTTCAGGTGCTGTCCGGGGGCCTCGCTGCCAGCCGGGTGCTGGAGCTCAAAGGCGCTTCGATGATCGCCCATAGCTTTCAACCCGGCTTCCGCGTTGATCTGCATCGCAAGGACCTCGGCATCGCCCTCGCCGCCGCCCGCGCCAGCGGCACACCCGTACCCGTCTCCGCCGTCGTCAGCCAACTCTTTGAAGCGCTCGCGGCAGCAGGAAAGGGCGATCTCGACCACAGCGCATTGCTGACGATCTATGAGGAGCTTGCCAGGTTCAATATCGGCGACATGGGGTAGCCCGCCCGGCGTGCCGTGGCTGCCGTTCTGTCGTCGCGAGTTACGCGGATCGCGCGCTCCGTGGCAGACTCAACGAGAAATGAATCGGCGGCGTCCGCGGCCCGTGACGCAAGACTCGTCCCGCGGCGCATTCCTTGCCTGGAGTCCTCCATGAGTATTCAGGGCGCCCTGCAACCGGGCGCACCATTATTCGACGACAGTCATCGTGACTACGACGCGCTCCTCGTCCTCTCCTTCGGTGGACCGGAGGGCATGGACGAGGTCCTCCCCTTCCTGGAGAACGTCACGCGGGGACGAAACATTCCCATGCGCCGCCTCGAAGAAGTGGCCGAGCACTACTATCACTTCGACGGCGTCAGTCCGATCAATGCCCAGAACCGGGCCTTGATTGCCGCGCTGGAGCAGGAATTGCGGGAGCATCACATCTCCTTGCCCATCTTCTTTGGCAATCGAAACTGGCATCCGTTGCTCGCGGACACCCTCGCGGAGATGCGGGCCGATGGCGTTCGCAAGGTGCTGGTCTTCGTCACGTCGGCCTATAGCTCCTATTCGGGCTGCCGGCAGTATCGCGAGGACATCATGCAGGCGATCGGCACGCTCGGTGATGACTCTATGAGCTTTGACAAAATCCGCGTGTTCTTTAACCATCCTGGATTCGTCGAACCGATGACGAATCGCTTGCGCGACGCTCTCGCTGCCTTGCCGCCCGGGCGGCGCGCCGCCGCCGAGGTGATCTTCACCGCCCATAGCATTCCACTCGCCATGGCCCGCGGCTGCGCCTACGAGCGACAGTTGAACGAGGCCAGCCGCCTCGTGGCCGAGCTCGCGGACGCCCCCCGCTATCGCCTCGCCTGGCAAAGCCGCAGCGGCCCACCTCAGGTCCCCTGGCTCGAGCCAGATATTCTCGATGTGGTCGATGAGCGGCATGCTGCCGGCGTCAGCGACCTGATCGTCGTACCGATCGGGTTTGTTTCGGATCACCTCGAGGTCCTGTACGATCTTGACATCGAAGCCCAGCACCGCGCTCAGGCGCTCGGGATGGCGATGGTTCGCGTACCCTCCGTAGGCACAGACCCCGCCTTCATCGCCATGATCCGAGAACTCATCCAGGAGCGGCTCGTGGACAAGCCGGAGCGCCGCGCCCTGGGCGCCTTCGGCCCGAACCATGACATCTGCCCGCTCAATTGCTGTCGATTGGCGACCGCGGAATCCGCGGATCGCCGCCCGGTGGAAAGGGCGACAGCCTGATTGATCCCCTTCCGCGCGTTCGTGGATCGAAGGTGGTTGCAGAAATGAGCGTGCCGCAGTCGCTGCCCATAACCCAGGCCGATGCCGTCGTCATCGGCGCCGGCGCGTTCGGCCTCAGCACCGCGTACCAACTCGCGACGCTTGGCGCCGGAAAAGTCATCGTCCTCGATCAGTTTGAACCCGCCTCGCAGACGTCGCCCCGAGCGGCCGGGCTTTACAAGTTCGTTCAGGCCGACGAAACGCTGACGCGCCTGGCCCAGAGCAGCATCGAAATCATCCGGGGCTTCGCCGGGGCCACCGGAGTTCCGCTCGATTATGTCCAATCTGGCAGCGTTCTCGCCGCTCGGACGCCCGCGCACGCCGCGATCGTCGACGAGGAAGCCGAAGCCTCAATGGGGTGGGGTGTCTCCCTGGAGCGTCTCGACGCCGCGGACGTTGCGCGCATCGCGCCGTATCTCACGGGCCGCGATATCCGCACGGCCTACTTCATTCCCGGCGACATCTACATCGAGGAGCCGATCTCGCTGCTGCGCGCGTACATGACGGCCATCGAACACTTGGGATCGATCGTCCTCGGCAACACGCCCGTGACCGGCGTAACGGTCGAGAAGGGTGAAGTGACTGCTGTTTCCACGCCTCTGGGATCGATTGCCACGCCGCTGGTCGTCGATGCCGCTGGCGCCTGGGCCCGCGGGGTCGGCATCCTGGCCGGTTTCGAGGCTCCGGTTGCTCCCGTTCGGCATCAGCTCCTCATCACCCGCCCAATTGCCGGCATGGCGCCCTCTGAGCCTATCGCCCGCATCGTCGACGCTTCCGCGTATCTGCGGCCAGCCCGCGGCGGCCTGATGATGGGCGGCATGGAAGCGCATCCGATCGCTGTCGATCCCAGGCACGATCCTGAGTTTCGCATGGAAGACACTCCCCTGGACATGCGCGTTCTGGACAGTTTCACTGAAGTGCTTGGTCCGCTCGTGCCGGCCCTCGGCGATACCCCCGTCGCCGAGCATCGCGGCGGACTCTTCACGATGACCCCGGATGCCAGGTTTCTGGCTGGCCCGGCGCCAGGCGTGCGCGGCTTCTGGACAGCGACGGGCTGCAATGGCAGCGGCTTCTCACTCTCTGCTGGCATCGGCCGCGCCCTGGCGGAATGGATGATTGGCGGCGAGCCGCCGTTCGATCTGGCCAGCCTCGATCCGGGACGATTCGGTCCTGGCCCATTTGATGACGAGGAACTGACGGCAGCCGGTCTCTGGCGATACGCCAACTACTACACACCCAACAAGGCCGTCTGAGCTCGTGGCGACGCCGGCCTCGCCCGGTCGAGAAAGTCTTCGGCCAGACCCAGATGTCAACTTCTCGCCGTCGAGTATCCTGCTCGTCATCAGTTGGCATGGTCTATGGAAAAGCGACGGGCGAGATGCCCGCATGAAAGACCACCAATACGGTGGCGCCAGGGGAGTGTGCACATGAGCGCCGAGCGGTTCCTGATTACAGGGGCATTGGGATGCATCGGCTCCTGGGCCGTCAAGCGGCTCGTTGACGAAGGCATCGCGGTCACGACCTACGACCTCCCCGGCGATCCCTACCGCATGCGCTTGATCATGGACGATGCCGCCATCGCGGGCGTCAATTTCCAGCAGGGCGACATTACGGACGCGCCCCGCTTCGAGGCAGTGGTCCGGGAAAACGACATCACCCACATCCTGCACCTCGCCGCGCTTCAGGTCCCCTTCGTACGGGCCAATCCCGTTCTCGGCGCGCAGGTCAACGTCGTCGGCAGCGCCATCGTGCTCGAAACCGCTCGCAAATTCGCCGGGCAAATCCAGGGGCTCGCCTACGCATCGTCCATCGCGGTGTACGGATCGGCGAGTTCGTATCCCCCTGGTCCCCTCGCTGATGACGCTCCGCTGGCGCCGGTCACCCTCTATGGCGTCACCAAGGAGGCGAACGAGGGCTGGGCAGCGATCTACTGGCAGGACTACGCCGTTCCCAGCGTCGGTCTGCGTCCATTCTTCGTCTACGGTCCCGGCCGCGATCAGGGCGTGAGCTCGACGCCCACCAAGGCGATGGCCGCGGCCGCGGTGGGCCGGCCGTACCACGTCTCCTTCGGCGGCACCGACACCTACCAGCATGCGGATGACGTGGCCAGGGTCTTCATCCAGGCCACCCGCACCATGCCGGCGGGCGCCCCCGTGTATAACCTGGGCGGGACGCTCGCCTCCGTGGCAGACGTGATCGCGGCCATCGAACGCGCGGTCCCCGAAAGCGCCGGAACCATAACCGCAAACACCGAGCCCCTCTTCACCCCCGACGGCGTCGCAGGAAAAGCGGTCGAAACGCTGCTCGGTCCGATTGCCTGGAGGCCGCTCGACGAGGGCGTCAAGGACACGATCGACGTCCTCCGCGCCGCTAATGCCGCCGGTCGCCTCGATGCCGACAGGGCCATCAACTAGATGGCCCGACGAGGTTCTCCGCCGACATGATCAAGACAGTCCTGGCCAGCAGCCGGTTTGTCATCGGTCTGGCCGTGATCGCCACGTTCATCGGCTCGGTCACGCTCCTCATTATCTCCACCCTGGCCGTTATCAGGATCGTTTGGGAGGAGATCGACGGGTTCGGACTTGAGCGACTGAAAATGAAACACGTCGAACATGTTGGCGTGCAATTCATTCAGGTGACCGACACGATCTTGTTGGGCACCGTGATGTACATCATCGCCCTGGGGCTCTATCAGCTCTTCATCAATCAGAACCTGCCGTTGCCGCGGTGGCTTCGGGTGACGAATCTCATGGAGCTCAAACGGGATCTGCTGAACGTCACCGTCGTGCTTCTCGGCGTCACCTTTCTCGGCGAGGTAGTCGACTGGGAGGGAGGGAACGACATCCTCATTCTCGGCGCGGCCATCGCGCTCGTCGTGACGGCGCTTGGCTTCATCCTCTGGCTTCCCCACCGCGACAATCACGGTGACAGCGAAGAGGCGCATTGAACCGATCTGACCAGTGAGCCATGTTCAGGGATGATTGCGTCACAGGCGTGGGTTCGATGGCGCTGCTACTATGACAACCTGACTACCACCCTTGGCGTTTGCATCGTCTGGACCGATCGTGTCGCAATCGCACCTGACTGAGGACATCGAACCCTCGCCGGGCGCCCGGCGATTGCAAAAAGTGCCCCGCTCGGTGCAACCGGGCCAACCGCCAAGCCCACCAAATCCACTGATCGGCCGCGATGACGACGTTGCGGCCGCGTCCGGGATGCTTGTGACAGGCGGCGTGCGGCTCCTCACCTTGACTGGCCCTGGTGGCGTGGGAAAGACGCGGCTCGCCCTGCGGATCGCGGACGAGGCGGCAACTGCATTCGACGATGGGGTGATCTTCGTCTCGCTGGCTGCTATCACTGATCCTGAGTTGGTGCTCCCGACGGTCGCGCGCACGTTGGGGCTGCGCCAGGGCGATGGCCTCACGCCAGCTGAGCGCATCGTGGACGCGCTGCGCGAACGGCGCCTTCTGCTGGTGCTGGACAATTTCGAACAAGTGCGGCCCGCGGCCAGGCAGATCGCGGCGCTTCTGGCTGCCTGCCCCGGGGTCTCCGCCCTCGTGACCAGCCGGGCCCGGTTGCGCCTCAGCGACGAGCAACGCTATCCCGTCGCCCCCCTGGCGCTACCGGCTGCCAGTTCCCCCACGGGACGTGGCGAGCACTCGCCCTGGGCTGTAATCGCGGCCTCGCCCGCTGTGCAACTCTTTTTGGCACGGGCAAAGGCGGTGGAGCCTCGGTTCGACCTCAGCGCAGAGAACGCGACGACAATCGCCGCGATCTGCCGTCAGCTTGAAGGGCTTCCCTTGGCGATCGAGCTGGCTGCGGCTCGCACGGTACTTCTTTCCCCGGTCGACCTGTTGGACCGGCTCGATCCGGCGTTGCCACTGCTAACCGGCGGCCCAGATGACGCGCCAGACCGGTTGCAAACGATGCGCGCGGCGATCGCCTGGAGCTACGACCAGCTTACCCCTGAGGAGCAACGCCTGGTTCAGTCCCTGGCCGTCTTCCGTGGCGGCTTTACCCTGGAGGCAGTGGAAGGGGCAATCGGCCCGCCCCTGCTCGATCTGCTCACCTCACTCGTCGAAACGAGCTTGCTGCAGCGAGGCGAGCCGGTGACTGCAGGCCGATTCGGCATGTTGGAAACGATCCGCGAGTTTGTCCTGGAGCGCCTGGAGGCGAGCGGCGAAGCCGAAGCGGCGCGCCGCGCGCACGCCCTCTACTTCGTGCGGCTGACCGAAGACGCCCGCGTCCGCGTTCACGGGCCAGAAGGCTCCGCTGTCCTCGACCGGTTGGAAACGGAGCATGACAACCTGCGCGCCGCCCTCTCCTGGACCATCTCGGCCAAGGAGACGGATCTCGCGTTGCGCCTGGCCTATGCCGCCTGGCGCTTCTGGTGGATGCGCAGCCATCTCGACCAGGGAAGAACGTGGCTCGACCGCGCGTTGACCCTGCCTGACGCTGGCCCCGGCACTGCCGCGCTGCGCTCCAGGGCGCAAGTGGCGGCAGGGTACTTCGCCCGGGTGCAAGGCGACTACGCGCGCGCCGCCGCGTTAGGCGCGGCGGCGCTCGCAATCGCCCAGGAGCTGGACGATGCGCACGGCTCCTCAGGAGCCCTCCATCTCCTCTCCCTGACAGCCACGGACCGCGGCGAATGGGCGGCGGCGCAGGCCCACCTGGAAGCGGGGATCGCGATCGACCGATCCGTAAACTACGACCACGGCGTGGCATTCGGGCTCTCCGACCTGGGCGATGTCGCCCTCGCCAGGGGCCTGCTCGCCGACGCCGCGGCGTTCGCCGGCGAGGCGTTGGCCATCTGGGAGGCCCGCGGCGACGCCTGGAGCGTCGCCTGGGCCCAGATCGGATGCGGCAAAATTGCCCGCGCTCAGGGCGACCAAACGCGGGCGGTGTCGCTGGTGTGCGATGCCTTGGCGGGTTGCATCAAACTTGGCGACAAGGAGATCGCCGCTCGCGGCATCTCCGAGCTGGCGGCCGTCGCCGCTGAGCGCGGCGAGCTTCGTCTCGCGGCTCGGCTTTGCGGGAGCGTAGCCGCGCTACGGCAGGCCATTGGGGCGCCGCTGGCGCCGTCCGAGCGCGCTCGCCACGACGCACTCGTGCAATCGATCCGCGACGGCCTGCCCAAAAACACCTTTGCCGCCGCCTGGGAGGCGGGGCATGCCTTCTCCCTTGCCACGGCAGTCGCCGAATCCGCTTCGCTGGCCCGCGAGGCGAGCGCGTCAGGCAGGCGCGGGGCCTCCACCCTGGATTTCTTGACGCGCCGGGAGCGAGAGGTGTTGCACTTCCTGGCACGCGGGTGGTCTGACAAGCAGATTGCGGAAGAGTTATTCATCAGCAGCCGGACGGCCTCGAAACACGTCGCCGCGATCACCGCCAAGCTTGGGGTCGCCTCCCGCGGCGCCGCGGTGGCCATTGCAGTCCGCGACCTGCTTGTCTAACCGTAATCCAGCATCCGCCCAAGCAGCCCCTCTGTCTGACGGCATCTCGTCGTACCGTTGGGCGGAGATTGCCAACATTGCCAACTCTGGAGTGTAGGGTGGTGTGGTACGGCTTCCTGGGCGAGAGGATTGGACGGAATCCGGGTCGATGCCGCTGGTCAATTCGGAAAGAACGCATGCGCACGGAAGGTGCGGAAAGCTCCATACCGTCGGTCTGAACTGGTCTGTGACGCTGCCTCAGACCACCACAACCTTGCCAAATAGAAAAGTTCAGATTACCCGGATTCCGATGGTGGGGTTTCGAGGTTGAAGCTCGGTGTAAGTCGCCAGCTTGCCACTTAGCCATGCCCCGGCGGGGTGAGGCGGTAGGTGGTGAGGGTCTGCTCGTTGGCAAACCCGAGGCGGGTGTACAGCTCCCCCGCGCGTTCGGACTCCCAGCCGATCTTCACCGTGGTGGCGCCCGCCCTGGCCAGGCGGTCCAGACCGGCGCTGATCATCGCGTACCCGATCCCGCGGCCAGCGTGCGCGTCCTCGACCCGGACCGGCTCGACCAGCCCGACGCCGGTGACCGCGTCGTGCCAGAAGAGCGCGTACCCGGCCACGGACCCGTCGGGCGCCAGCACCGCCAGATCACGCCGGGGGTCGTAGAGCGTGGTCTGCCGCAACCGGGCTTCGACATCGGGTCCGTTGCGGGCCACCATGGGATGCCCCGGCGCCACGTCCACGCCGCGAACCGCACGGTCCACGAGCCCGTAGCCGGCCGGCAAGGCCCTCACGGCCGGCCGATCGGCCGCCGCCTGCCAGCCGGACCACGACTCACCGGCCGCCACGAAACCTCGCCCCGCGAACCAGGCGCCGAGCTCGACGTCGTCGGCCGGCGCCATCGACTCGATCACCGGCGATCCTTCCCGGCGTGCGAGTTGCACCCAGGCGGGCCCGGCGAGGTCGTCCAGCGTCAATGGCAGCCCTGGCAAGCGGATGAGGTCCAGCCACCAGGCGTCTGGCCACGCGGTCAGCACCGCCGCGGCGATCGGCAGGTCCGCGTCGTCGAACCAGACCGGCGCCGCGACCTCGTCACTAGCCCGGGGACGCCGCCACCACCACTGCAGATCCGCCG
>JBBRVX010000074.1:0-21261 GCA_038246475.1 Thermomicrobiales bacterium
GAGGCCGCGCGCGATCTTGCTCACCGGCTCGGCCCCCGAGGGAATGAGCGACTTCTTTTCCGATCTCGATCTCATCGCCTACTACGACCGATTGCCGTCGCCCGACCAACTCGCCGCCGCTCGCGCCGCGATCCGAGCGCCCGATGCCGGGGCTTCGCCGATGCAGGAGAGGAAGTCGTTCATCGAGGAGTTCGTGCTCCAGGGCGTCACCTGCCAGGTGGCCCATCTCGATATCGCATCGTGGGAGCGCGACCTGGCATCGGTGCTGGAGGAGTTCGAGCCGGGAACCCTTGTCGAAAAGGCTATCTCGGGCTTGCTCGGCGGTGTGGCCCTCCATGGAGGCGACCTGATCGCGCGGTGGCAAGCCCGTGCGGCGGCCTATCCCGAGGAGCTGGCCCGGGCGAACGTCGAGCATCACCTGCAGCTCTTCCCGCTCTGGCTGGTGGGGGAGCAGTGGGGCACGCGCGATGCCACCATCTTCTACCACCAGATGCTCGTCGAGACGAGCTTGCACCTGCTGGGGATGCTGGCGGCCCTGAACCGCCTCTACTTCTCCAGTTTCCAGTTCAAGCGGCTGCACAGATTCGCTGGCAAAATGCGCCTGGCGCCGGAGCGCCTTTCCGATCGCCTGGAGGAGCTCTATGTGCTCGATCCGGTCGAAGCCGGGATCGCGATTGAGCACCTGGTGGCGGAGACCGTCACGCTCGTAGAAGCGCACATGCCGGAAGTGGACGCCACCGCCGCCCGCCGCCACCTCGGGGCGCGGCAGCGGCCGTGGCGCGATGCCTGACGTGGAGCATTCCTCCCGTACACTTGGCGCAACATCACGAGTCTTCCCCAACGGAGGCGTCCATGGCTGTTGTCAACACGATCAGTGAGCAGGAGTACCGCGAGCTGGCGCTGAATGATACCGATCATCTGTGGGAGCTGTGGGATGGCGAGCCCCGGGAGAAGCCGCTCATGAGCGTCTGGCATGATGGCGTCGCCTCGTATCTTGGCCATCTTCTGCAAAGCCAGCTCGACCGGCGCGAATACTGGGTGAATGTGAATGGCGGGAAGGCGCGCCTCTCGCCACGGAACTACTTCATCCCGGATGTGGTGGTGATTCCGAGGGCCTACATCGAGCCATTCAGGGGCGATCCGCGGGCCTTCAATGCCTGGCCCGAACCGCTGCCGCTCGTCGTCGAAGTCTGGTCTCCCTCGACCGGCAAATACGACTTCGAAACCAAGTTGGCGGGGTATCGCGCGCGGGGCGACACCGAGATCTGGTACATCCATCCCTACGATCGCACGCTGATGATCTGGCGCAGAGGGGAAAACGGGAGCTACGCCGAAACCATTGTCGGCGGGGGCGTTGTCACGGTTGCCTCGCTCCCGGGCGTGAGGATCGACCTTGAGGCCCTGCTGGACGGGTAGGAAGAGAACGCTTTCGCCGGGACAGAGGCGATGCGGCCTTCGCGCAAGGCACGTGACGACGTTCTATGGCCGCGCCATCCACCATTCCGTGAACTCGACGCACGCGCTCCCCATGCGTCGAAGCGGATCACCCACAGGTTGCTGTAGTCGGCCGGCGGATCGAGATAGTGAGTCCAGCCGCGCACGCAGGCAATGTCTTCGGCCACGGCAACAATCTCGTGGCGGAACGCCCAGCTTCCCGGCTCATCCTTTCGCCCGAGCCAGTTGGCGACGATCGCGGCGCGGCCCTGCCACGGCTCTTCGTGCGGCGCCGGAGAGTTGGACGCATGCTCAGCGAAGAGCGCGCCGACCTGGGAGGGATCGTTCGTCTCCCAGGCGCGCATGTACCGCTCGACCCAGGCCGCCACGACCGCATCACCCACTGCCGCACTCCGATGTGCCAGGAGCGCGGTCACTGCTCGCCGGCGCCGCGGGGCATGGCTCGATTACCGGCAGCAGAGCCGAGGCTCACCTCTTCCTGCATGCCCGTCAGTCCAACGCGCACCCGCTCGGCGGCGTGGCGCACGTAACGCGATAGGGCGCGCGTCCAGTGCGGCGCCATTTCGAGGCGTTCACCGGGGACGAGAGAAAGATCGGCATCATACTGCCGCGCCATGGCCTGCAAGCCGTCCCAGGAGGTATATGCAATCATGAGTGTCTCCTTTCCTGATCCACTGATAAAACGTGCCGTTCGCGGGGTTGTGAGACGCGAGGGCGCGCACCGTGGCGTCGTCCTGATAGCGGTGCGCCGCGCGTTCCCGGATACTCGTTTCCCTTACTGAATTGTGCGCGGTCCTGGCAGATGGGCCAACGAAGCGGAGAGGATTACGCCATGTACGGACTGATCGGCAAGATGACGGCCACGCCGGGAGAGCGCGACGCCCTCATCGCCCTGATGCTGGGCGGCAGCGCGGCAATGCCCGGCTGCCTGAGCTATATCGTCGCCAAAGACGCGGCAGATGCCGATGCGATCTGGGTCACCGAGGTCTGGGACAGCGAAGCGAGCCACAAAGCGTCGCTCCAGGTTCCCGCGGTGCGCGCCACGATCGCCAAAGCGATGCCGCTGATCGCCGGCTTCGAGCCCGGGACAGTGACCGCACCGGTGGGCGGCGTGGGATTACCCGGGTCCGGTTCCGCGCCATAGCAACGAGTCCCTCGAGCGGTGGACAAATCGAGCGACGGCATCACGCTCCGCCTTGAGCGTCGCCATGCACGGCCACATCCCGGCCCTGAACGCTCGGCTCCTGAACCGAAGCCCTACACGAACCGGGGCAGAACCTCGCGGGCGAAGCGCAGCATGGGGGTGTGGTCGTAGGCGACGCGCGGGATGTAGGCGATGACGTAGTCGATGCCGGCGTCGAGCAGGCTCTGGATGCGCTCGCTTACATCGTCGACGCCGGCGATCAGGAACTGATTGCTGAAGCGCTCGAAGGACAAGGGGCCGCGGTTCGCCTCGATGGCGGCGTCCCGATCCGCGCCGTCCTCCAGCAGGAGCATGTCGATGCTGGTTGATTTGATGATGTCGTCGTAGTTGCGGCCCACGGCCTCGCAGTGGCCTTGCAGAATCTCCAGCTTCTGGCGGCAGGTCTCCGGGTCACCGCCGCCGACGTTGCAGGCATCGGCGTATTGGGCGACCAGCTTCAGCGTCACTTTCTCGCCGCCGCCGCCGATCCAGAGGGGCGGATGGGGCTTCTGGACGCCCTTCGGCTCGTTGATGGCGCCGTCGATCTGGTAGCGCTGCCCGGCGAAGGTGGCGTAATCATCCTTCCACATGGCATGGATCACCTGGCAGGCTTCGCGCAGCATGCGCAGCCGCTCCGGGGCATCCGGGAAGCCGTAGCCGTAGGCCAGCCACTCGTGCTCGTACCAGCCGGCGCCGATCCCGGCGTCCAGCCGTCCATTGCTGGCGACGTCGACGGTGGAAGCGATCTTGGCGTAGAGGGCCGGGTTGCGGTAGCCGTTGCAGCCGACCATCTGCCCGATGCGGACGCGCGTCGTGTCCCGCGCCAGGGTGGCGGTGATGGTCCAGCATTCGAAGGTCGTTTCCAGGGTTGGCTCGGGTACGGTGTGGAAGTGATCGTAGACCCAGATCGAATCGATGTTCGGCTCGGCGTCGGCGGCGCGGGCCACGGCGGTCATGGCCTCATATTTGGCGACCGGGTCGTCGATTTCAACCAGGTCCATCTTCCAGCCTTGCGGGACGAATACGCCGAATTTTGGTGAACGCGTCATGATTTCCTCCCCGGCGATGCACCGATCTTTTCGACCGTAACCGGCATGATAGAGCGGCGTCCGGAAAACACGCCCACACGTCCTACGTTCCGGCGGCGCGCGATCGGCTGGCAGGCAGCGGTACAGGGTTGGCACACGATATGCAGAGACTCTACAGGCGAGGAGGTTCTTGAGGCTTGGGGGGCGCCAATGGTGGCGGGACCCGTACCTCTGCCACTCACACAGCATACGTGGGCGAAGACGTCCCACGTACCGTTCGGAAGGAGCGCATTCATGGTCGATAAATTGCTTGGCGGCCTCTTCGGCGCCAGCCAGAATGACGACGAGCCGGCCCAGCGCCAACGCGCGAACGACTTCATCGATCGCCACCAGCGCGGGGCGTACGATCAGATCGGTGACGATGAGGCTCTCCATAACTATCGGGCCACGACCTCGCAACTGTCGCCCGATCAATACCAGCAGGCGGCCACCGACGCGTTCCGCCAGATGACCCCGGAGCAGCGCCGCGAGCTGCGGCACGAGATGAAGCGGCGCTCGAAGGATCGCTTCAATCCGGCCGACGACTCGCCGGAAGAGATGGCGCGCACAATGCACCAGGCGCATCAGGAGGATTCTGGCGGCGGTGGGATCGCCGGACTGTTCGGATTCGGCGGAAATGACGCTGACAAGAACCAAAAGAGCCAGCCGCAGGGCGGCGGCATTGGCGGCCTGTTTGACAACCCGCTCGCTAAGGTCGCCTTGGCCGGCGTGGCCGCGATGGCCGCGAAGAAGCTGACTGATCCGAATAGGTAGACGGCCAGACGGCCAGACGGCCAGTCGGATAGAGAATAGTTGGAATGGCCCCAGGTCCACTTTGGTGGGCCTGGGGCTCTTTCATTCCTGGACTTGACCCAACATCGTGTCCCCTGCCCTTGTGGTGTTCCGCAATTGACACGGTTGCTGTCAGCCCCTTGGCAGACCGGGGCGTGCGGCGGACGCATGATTGGAGTGTAGCCGGCGAGGGCGATGGGCGGTGAGCGAGGCTCACTGGCGATCACTGGAAGCGGCCAAACAGGACTTCATCACCTTTCCGAAGAGCGGGAGCCCGTGGCGATCTGGCCGCAGGCGATCCGCGAGTCTTCCCTCCCCCGTAGCCGCGTCCAGCCATCCCTGGACGCGCGATCGCGGCATCCCAGGCCGGGCACAGTCAGTCCGACCTGGGGTGGCGCGAACCACTCCGGTACCGGGCAATGAGCTTCTCACATGAGCCGAGACGATATTCGGCTCGGAATGCCGTCGATTCAGCGACCGCTTCGCGGTGACGACATCGATGGCAAACGGCGGAATCAAAGTTCACAATATTGGTAGACAAAGGGTATTAATCTCGCGGAATCAGGATGCAGTGGCTCACCTCTTGACAAATGCAGGAAGAGCGAATACATTCATGATCAAGAACTAAAGAATCGGTCGCGAATTCGTCCAGGCATCTTCATGAGAGAGCGCACCGGCAGAGCCACCAGACGCAAGACGGCAACGAACGTCGCTTTGCGCCCAGAGTGCGCCACGTCCAATCATGACTGGTCGTTCGTCTACATCTTCTTCACGAACGGCACCCCCTTCGATGCGCCGAATCGCAGCGAGCCCTGTCCCCCTTTCTGATCTGACCCAGTAGCCGCTTCCCCATTGTCATCTTCACCAGAGCGCGCGGTCGAGGGCCGTGCCGCTGGGTAGGCCCGTGCCTTCCCTATCCGGTGAATTCCGCTCAGCACAGCTTCGCACACCGTCTGATACGCCCGGGGAGTTCACGAGATCATGGCCTATTCCTGCTACCCCATCGCCCTGACGCTGGAAGGCAAACGCTGTCTGCTAGTCGGCGGCGGCGAGATCGCCGACGGCAAGCTCGACGCCCTGCTGCTGGCCGGCGCCGATATCGTCGTGGTCAGCCCGGAGGTGCGGCCGCGCATCGCCGAGTTCGCCGCCGCGGGGAGAATCACCCTCCATCGTCGCGAGTACCGGAGCAGCGACCTGGACGGCGCATTCCTGGTCATCGCCGCCACGGACGACCGCCCGCTGAACGCGGCGATCGTCACCGAGGCGCGGGCGGCGCGGATCCTGGCCAACGCCGTCGACGACATTCCCTACTGCGACTTCTTCGCCATGGCCATCGTGCGCCGCGGCGAGCTGCAACTCGGCATCTCGACGAACGGCCGCAGCCCGGCGTTCGCGCGCTGGCTGCGCGAGCGCTTCGATGCGGAGCTGCCCCCCGAATATGGCGAACTGCTGGAGGTGCTGGGCAGCGTGCGCGACACGATCAAGGCGGCGGGGCCGATCCCGCTCTATCCGCACTGGCAGGCGGCGATTACCGGCGACGTCTTCGCCGCGCTCCGAAACGGCGACCATGACACGGCCCGCCGCGCCGTGCACGAACGGGTCGCGGCCGGGATTCCGGCGCGCGTTCCCGAGGAGATCGCATCATGACCGCCGTTGGCAGCGTCTCCATCGTCGGCGCCGGGCCCGGCGATCCCGAGCTGATCACCGTGCGCGGGCTGGCCCGCATTCGCGCGGCCGAGGTGCTGGTTTACGATCGGCTGGTCGATCCCGCCCTGCTGGCGGAAGCGCCGGTGCGGGCCGAGCGCATCTTCGCCGGCAAGGCGCGGGGCTTCGCCGCGCTGGAGCAGGGCGAGATCGAGGCCGTCCTGATCGCCCGGGCGCGAGCGGGTAAGCGGGTCGTCCGCCTCAAGGGGGGCGATCCCTACGTCTTTGGCCGGGGCGGCGAGGAGGTCGCGGCGCTGGTCGCGGCCGGCGTTCCGGTCGAGGTCGTGCCGGGGCTGACCTCGGCCATCTCCGCCCCGGCCAGTGCCGGCATTCCGGTGACGCATCGCGAGCTTTCGTCGTCGCTGACGATTGTGACCGGCCATGAGGATCCTGCAAAGGCGACGCCGGCCGTCGATTGGCGCTGGCTGGCGGCCTCACAAGGGACGCTGGTGGTGCTGATGGGACTGAACCAACTCCCCGCGATCACCGCGCGCCTGATCGCCGGCGGGCGGGGGGCCGATACCCCGGCGGCGGTGATCGCCAGCGGCACGCTGCCCGGGCAACGGGTGGTCACGGCGCCGTTGGGGGAGCTGGCGCGAGCGGCCAGCGAGGCCCAGATCGTGGCCCCGGCGCTGGTGGTCATTGGCGACGTGGTGCGCTTCCGCGATCTGCTGGCCCCGTCCGCGCTGCACGGGGCGCCGGTGCAGGCGGGCGTCGAGGTCGATTCTCACCTGGAACCGGGACCGCCGCTCTTCGCGCGGCTGGGCCAGCAGGCATCAGAGCCGATCGATGCGCGAGGAGGCGGCAATGGTTGAGCCGATTACGCTCCCCGCTACGGCCACTCTCGACGATCTGGAAGCGCGCCGCCTGGCTCACCTGTTCGAAGGAGGCGATCCGCGCGAACTCCTCCGCTGGGCGATCGACCGCTACGGCAGCAGCCTGGCCCTGGCCACCAGCTTTCAGGTCGAAGGGATGGTGCTGCTCGACATGGCCTGGCGCATCGACCCCACCGTCAAGGTGGTGTCGGTCGACACCGGGCGGCTGCCGCAGGAGACCTACGACCTGATCGAGCGCGTGCGGGAGCGGTACGCGCTGGCGATCGAGGTCTTCTCGCCGGAGGCGGCCACGCTGGAATCGTTCGTCGGCGAGCATGGCCCCAATCCGTTCTATCGCAGCCTGGAGCTGCGGGTCGGCTGTTGCGACATCCGCAAGGTGGCGCCGCTGACGCGGGCGCTGGCGGGCCGCGAGGCCTGGGTGACCGGGCAGCGGCGGGCGCATCAGACGACGCGGCGGGGGATCAATGTGGTGGAGCGGGATGTGGCGCACGGCGGCATCGTGAAGCTCAACCCCCTCGCCGCCTGGAGCGATGATGAGGTCTGGGACTACATCCGCGCCAACGACATTCCGTACAACGCGCTCTACGACCAGGGGTTCACCAGCATCGGCTGCGCCCCCTGCACGCGCGCCACCCGGCCCGGGGACGATCCTCGTTCCGGGCGCTGGTGGTGGGAGAGCGACGCGCCGAAGGAGTGCGGGATGCAGTGCGTGATTGATTGGAATTCGTTGAGAGCGTGAGTCGTGAGTCGTGAGTCGTAGGTCGGGGGTCGGAAGTCAGCGAGCTGTAGGGGATTCTCCCGCGGACTCGGATCATCGAAGCAGGGAATTCATCATGTCGCATTCGTTACGGCAGGGGCAGAAGCTGAATCAGGTCGAGCGCTGGAAGGCCGAGCGGCATCCGCTGGAGGTCAAGCAGGCCGTGCTCGAGCGCTACGCGTTCGAGGGGCCGGCCTCCATTCTGAAGGTCGACGGCGAGGTCGAGCGCTTGAAGTGGGTTGGCATCTATCCGCAGCGGCAGGGGGGCGATGCTTTCATGCTGCGGGTGAAGATTCCGGGTGGGCAACTGACCTCAGCGCAAGCCCGCCTCATCGGCGAGATCGCCGATGAGCACGCGCGCGGTCCCGCGCCGAACCCGGTCTGGGGCGATGGCTACCTCGACCTGACGACTCGCCAGGACATTCAGCTGCACTGGATCCGCATCGGCGCGATTCCGGAGATCTGGAGCCGCCTGGAGGCGGTGGGCATCACGACCGTGCAAGCCTGCGGCGATTCGGCGCGGAACGTCCTCTGCTGCCCGGTCTCCGGCATCGACGGCGATGAGGTGATCGACGCCTACCCGGTGGCGGTGGCGATCAGCGACTTTTTCACCGGCAACCGCGAGTACGCGAACTTGCCGCGCAAGTTCAAGATGAGCGTCACCGGCTGCATTGAAGATTGCGCCCAGGCGGAGATCAACGACTTGGCGCTGGTTCCGGCGCGGCTGGCGGATAGCACAGTCGGATTCAACCTGCTGGTGGGGGGCGGCCTCTCCGATGGGCCGCGGCTGGCGTCCGATGTCGATGTGTTCGTCCTGCCGGAGGAAGCCGTTGAAGTGAGCCGCGCCGTGGCCCAGCTCTTCGACGAGCTGGGCAACCGGGAGAACCGCTGGACCTGCCGCCTGCGCTATCTGGTGCAGGAGATGGGGCCGGAGACGTTCCGGGCCGAACTGGCCGCCCGCGCCCGGATGCCGCTGACGCCGGCTGGCGAGCATCTGACCAGGAAGTACCGGGGCGATCATATCGGAGTACACCGGCAGCGAGGCGAGACGCTGAATTACGTCGGCGTCAACGTCACCGTGGGGCGCATGACCGGGACGAACCTGATCGAGGCGGCGCGGCTGGCGGAGACGTATGGCGACGGCGAGATCCGGCTGACCACCGACCAGAATTTCATCTACACCGGCGTGCCGGACGATAAGCTCGACGCATTTTTGGCCGAGCCTCTGCTCCAGACGCACTCGCCCCATCCGAAGCCGTTCGAGCGGGGCGCGGTGGCCTGCACTGGCAACGAGTTCTGCCGGCTGGCGATCGTGGAGACGAAGGCGCGGGCGCTGCGCTGGGCCGAGGAGCTCGATCGGCGCGTGCAGATCGACGGCGGCGAGATCATCCGCATGCACTTCTCCGGCTGCTCGGCCTCCTGCGCGCAGCCGCAGATCGCCGACATCGGCTTCCGGGGCGAGACGGCCAAGACGCATGACGCCATTGTGGAGGCGGTCGACATCGGCCTCGGCGGCAGCCTGGGGCGCGACGCCGCCTTCATCGACTGGGTGGAAGGGGCCAAGCCGGCGGACGAGGTGCCGGACGCCATGGTCCGCCTCTTCGACCGCTTCTCCGGCGAGCGCCGCAAAGGGGAGCGCTTCTACGAATGGGCGCGCCGGGAGCCGAACGCGGGGCTGCGGGCCACGATCCGAAACGACGCGGAGATTCCTTCATGACCGCCGCCTTCGCCATCCGTGACGCGATGAACGACATCGACGAAGCGCCCGGCAAGATCTGGTTCTGGGAGCTGGAGCAGGCGGTGATCGACGCCGGCCGCTGCGTGCAGTGCGGCGTCTGCGTGGCGGCCTGCCCGTCCGATTCGATCGGCATCGGGCCCGACGACCTGCCGAAGCTGGTGAAGATGTGCACCGGCTGCTCCCTCTGCTGGGATTTTTGCCCGCGGGGTGGGTTGCGGTATGAGGCGCTGGGGGAGTTGTTGGAGGAGCCGGCGCGGATGGTGCATGGCAATGGCCACGAGCGCCCTCACCCCCAGCCCCTCTCCCATTGCGATGGGAGAGGGGAGCGTCTTCCCGAAGAGCTGCCCCCGACTGACCCGAATCTCGGCGTCACCATCTCCTTCTCCGGGCCTGATCTGAATAGGGAAGGTACGGCGAACCCATGCGGCCCTATCGCAACACTGGCCCGCCCACACGGCGTCAAAAGCCCCTCTCTCACCGCAGTGGGAGAGGGGTTGGGGGTGAGGGCCAGCGCCGAACGCAACGGCCTCCCCTTTCTCAGCCAAGCCAATGGGGCACGTAACGGCAGAGCGGATACCCGGCACAGTGATGAGGATTGTCCTGAACCGCGGGCAACCCGCCGGGACAGTCTCGAGCGCACCCGCGAGCGCTACACCGCCCGCGTGGTCGATCCCATCGCCGGGGTGCAGGACGGCGGGTTCGTCTCGGCGTTGCTGATCGATCTGCTGGAGCGGGGCGAGATCGATGGCGCGCTGGTGGCGAAGCCGAGCGAGCGCGAGCCCTGGAAAGGGGTGGCGCATCTGGCGCAGACGCGCGAGGAGGTCATCGCCTGCGCGGGGAGTTTCTACAACCAGACGTTGGCGCTGGGGCATCTCGATCTGAAGAAGTACGACCTGCCACCCCAGCCACACATCGCGCTGGTGGGCACGCCGTGCGAGGTGCAGGGGCTGCGCGCCATGCAGCAACGTCCCTTCTATTGGGGAGCGTCGAAGGTCGACGCCGTCGTGCTGACAATTGCCCTGCTCTGCACCAAGAGCTTCGACTATGAGGGGTTGATGCTGCGCGAGATCCAGGCGCAGCGCGGCATCTCCCTGCTCGATATCGACAAGATCGACATCATCCGCGGCAAGCTCTATCTCTATGATGACAACGGGGCGACGCTCCTGGAGGAGCCGATCCGCGACTTCCACGGCGCGGCGTTGAAGGGCTGCGACGAGTGCGCCGACTTCCTCGGCGTGGCCGCCGACATCTCGGTCGGCAGCGTTGGCAGCGCCGATGGCTTCTCGAGCGTGCTGGTCTGGACCGAGGCGGGACAGCGGGCGTTCCAGACCGTTGCCCCTCGCCTGGAAATCCGGGAGCTGGACAAGCCGCAAGCGATCGAAAAGCTCGATGCCCTCGACAAGTCCGTTGCCTTCAAGCACTTGCAGCGGCCCTACGATCCGGAGGCGCCCCTCTTCATCGACTTCGCCGAGCATCTCCGCGCCTACGAAGGCACCGACCGCGCCCCGGTGACGTACGAGCCAGTGCGCTACTGATGGGTGACGGGTGATGGCCGACGAACGGCTTCCGTCCTCCGTCCTCCGTCCTCCGTCACCCGTCACCCGTCACCCATCACCCTCGTCGAGGAGCATCGCCATGAGTGACACCTCGTTGCCTATTCCGAATGAGCCTCGCTCCTTGCGGACAGTCGTCAGGACGCTGCTGGAGCAGGCGCCGGATGAAGGGTTGCCGCTGATTCTGGCAGGGGACTGGATCGCCGATCCACTCTGGGAGCGCTGGGGAGAGACATTGGAACGGCGCCGGATGTCCCGCGAGCAGTTCGGCGATATCGTCGGTGAGTATGGGAACGAGCTGCGGCTCTGGGTTGTCGGCGAGCGGCCCTGGGAGCAGGCTATTGGCGGGCTGGCCGGGCGGATCGGGCGGCGGCTCGATCCTGCATCGTCGAACGCGAACGGCCAGGGCACGCCGCCGCTCTGGCAAGAGGCGCTCGGCCGCGTCGGGATCGGCCCCGAAATCGAGATGACGGTCCTCATTTCCCGGATCGGTGAGCTGCAATTGCTGTTCGACGTCCTGCCGCAGGGGCCAGCCGCCTCGTCACCGATCGGCGGGACGCCGACGGCGATCGTCTGGGCCGGCGCGCGGCCGCGCGACCCGGAGGTTCCCTATGGCGAGAGCCACGCGGGGAGCAGCAGCGTCGCGGCGCTCGCCGAGGCCCTGGGGCGCTTTCTGCTCAAGGATGCCGCATATCCGCCGGATGATTGGATGATCTGATGTCGCTTGCCTGGCCATGGCCCCGAGCATGTGATTTCACGGGACGAAAAACAGCTTCGAACCGCGTACGTACGCGGCGGATAGGCGCGGGCGATGCAGGCATCGCCCCTACATAGCGTCGTTGCGTTTCGCGACCTCGCCGCCCCCTGCCATTAGATCCGAGCGTGGGGCGAGATTTCGCCGTTCGCGGCATAGTTAGCGCGGATGATGGGCAAGGGCATGGGGGGCTGGGCGTACGTGGCTGGAACGGAACGAGGGGTGCAGAGACTCCGGGGGTTCACCACCCGGGCCGTACATAGCGGCGAGCGGGCGGATCATGCCGGTCTAATGCCAACGGTCACGCCGATCCATCCCTCCGTCTCTTTCATCGCCGGCGACCCCGAGACGCAGGACGCGGTGTTCGGCGGCGAGCAGGCGGGCTACGTCTACACCCGGCACGGCAATCCGACCGTGCGCGCGCTGGAAGTCGCGGTTGCGGCGCTGGAGGAGACGGAGGACGCAATCGCCTTCGGCTCCGGCATGGCCGCGTTGCTGCAGGCGATTCTGGTCGAGGTGCAGGCGGGTGATCGCGTCGTGGCCGGGCGCGATCTCTACGGGGCGACCCAGGCGCTGCTGGCGCAGGTGTTCGGCACGCTGGGGGTCCGCACGACGTTCGTCGATGTTCTCGATCTCGAGCAGGTCGAGCAGACCCTGGCGGAGGTGCGGCCGCGAGTGCTCCTGTTCGAGACGATCTCCAACCCGCTGGTGCATGTCGCCGATCTGCCCGCTCTGGTCGAACTGGCTCACCGCTATCGGGCCAGGGTGATCGTCGACAACACCTTCGCCACGCCGCTGCTGGTCAACCCGGCGCGCTTCGGCGTCGATACGGTCGTCCACTCCACCACGAAGTACCTGGGCGGCCATGGTGATGCCACCGGCGGCATCATCGCCACCACACGCGACCGGGTGCGGGAGCTGACCGAGCTGGCCAAGCTGACGGGAGCGCTGTTCGGTCCGTTCGAAGCGTGGCTGACGTTGCGGGGCATCAAGACGCTGTCGCTGCGAATGGAGCGGCAGTGCCGCAACGCCGCCGCGCTGGCGGACTGGCTGGCGGGGCATCCACGGATCGCCGCCGTCCATTACCCAGGCCGCGCGGCGCTGGGCGACAAGGGAGCGATCTTCAACAACGAGCTACGCGGCGGCATCGTCGCGTTCGACATCCGGGATGGGGGACGGGAAGAAGTTTTCCGTTTTCAGCGCGCCTTGCGAATCTGCCTTCCGGTGACCACGCTGGGGGACGTCTATACGGTGGTCCTCTACCCGCCGGTATCCACGCACCGCTCCCTTTCCCCCGAGGAGCGTGCGGCGATCGGCATCGGCGATGGGTTGATCCGGCTCTCGGCCGGGATCGAGGACATCGAGGACATCATCGAGGATCTGGAGCAGGCGCTCGCGGCCATATAGAAGGAGCGAACCGAAAACCCCTGTGCCATGAGATCGTCAGGGTACATGGGCCGGTGCTCATCGGCGGAATCCGTGTGCCCTCGCTGGGAAGCGGCTGCGGCTTCTGATGTAGCGCATGGGGCGCTATAGCGGGAGACCCCCGCCCAATCGGGCGGGGGGTGTCCAGGGTGCGGTCGTCTCGTGTCGAGGGTCAGATCGCGGTTCCCACATGGAGGGACGTGGATGGACACGAGTGTCGCGGCTATCCGAGCGGCCAGGGCAGCCGCGTAGAGTCGGCGCTCAGGTTGACCGCCGGTGCGGCCGCGGCTCGCGCCAGCATGGCGGGTGCAGGAGGCGCTCCGTTCGCGGCAAGCATGCCGCTATCGAAGATGTCGTTGGCGATGTCGATGCCAAGGGGCACACCGCCGATCTTGAGACCGCCAACCTCTTCATCGATGTCCGGAGCGCCGGCATTCGTCAGCGCGAAGGCATCGAACGACCAGTGCACGCCCAGATAGATGCGGCTGAGACCGTTTTCGACGATCATCGTCCAGAGGCCATCGTCGAACTCGCGCACGTGCCTTGGCCGAATCGCTCCCTTGTTGTCCGTGTTGACGCCGTTCAACTCCTCCGACACGAACGAAAGGTTCGTGCCATCCGCTTTCTTGAAGAGGTCGTCGGGACTCCGGTCGTTCGCGGCCACTCCATAGAACCGCCGCGCCACGTGAAACGCGGCGCCGCCGAAGGTGGCGTGTCCGGAGGGGTAGGCCGGGAAGGGGGGCGTGAAGTTCTTGCCCAGTCTGTTCGTGAGGGGAGCGCCCAAAGGCAGCCAACCCGCATCGCAATCGGGGTCGAGCACGCTACCAGGCGTCGCCTCGGGACCCATGGACGGGTCGTGCTCGCGGATGCCGACGACGGGGCGCCAGAACTCGAAGTCGGGCCGGTACTTCTGCTCCCAGGCGAGGATGCCGGCGTCCGCCATGGCGACGTTGACCAGGGCGAACAACCGCGCGTTCTGCGCGGGGGTGTTGATCGCGCCGCCGGGGCCGGAGTGTGGGTGGTTTTTGGCGACCAGCCGCAGGATCTGGTTGTAGAGCCGCGGCGGGGTGCCCAATCCGAAGGCGCCGTCGTACGCCCAGTAGAGGCCGATGATCGTTTCGTTCTCGTCGCGGCGGCGCGAAGCCGGCGTCACGGTTCCCATCAGCCCGGGCGCTATGCCCTTGCCACGCACCTGTCGCAGCGCGCGGCGGTAGTCACCGGGGCCCGTTGAGGTGGCTGGCGGCGCGGCCAGTTGAAACCGCTCGGTGGTGGCGAAGAGCGTGGACTCCGCGCCGTACCTCGGGGCATGAAAGCTCTGCGTGGGGTTGTCCGGGTCGGGGCGATGCTTGCCGCGGCCGGTTTGGGGCTTGTAGTCGAGGGGGCTTGCGCCGGGATCGTTCATGCGCTTCTTCAGGAGCTTATCCGCCACCGCCGCCCCATAGGCCTGTCCGTCCGCCGCCCCGGCAGCGGCCACGCCGACTGGCGAATAGGTAGGGTCGTAGATCAGATCGAAGAATGGCCGCTGGCTCGGAAACAGATCGAAGAGGACCGCGTACGCGGCCGCGGCGACGGCGGCATCGACTGACGCCCCCGCCGGAGGAGCGGCGGGAAGGTCCGCCGCGGGCAGGTAGTGCGCGCCCGGCGATTCGGCTCCGGAGACTGCGGCCGCTCCTACAAAGGCGTCGTACATGGCCAGATGCACGAGGGCCAGCGCGCGGGCGCTGCGCGGCGGGCCGTCCTGTTCCATCTTGCCGTTGGAGTGACTGACCCGATTCGCCTCCAGCGCTATGTCGTTCCAGTACAAGATTGCGTCGTCCATCGACTGCTCCTCTCACTCGCGTCAGTAGGGCCCGGGGGCCGACCCATTGCACCCGACATGCCAAGGCTCCCGGCGCCAGGCAGGCCAGCACCTCTGTTGTACCGGGGCGCCCTGAGAGGGGACTGAGATCGCGTACGCGTCTGGATGAGGAGTCAATGAGGTTTGTCTGAGGGGTAACGCCGCGCCGGCCATCGGCGAAGCCGGAGGTGCGGGAGAGGTGCTCGTCGAGCTCGGCGCTGGCAAAGGGAGCCGTGCAGTCATCGCTCCTCTCCTGCCACGACGCCATCCGCGTCGATTGCTCGCTGCCGCGCCAGCCAGCCCGCGACGGCATCGAGGAGCCCTTGCCAGGTCGTGAATCGGCCTTGCTGGCTGGCCCCGGCATCGAGCAACTCGCCGTGACGCAGCCGCGACCCCTGGTCGAGGGCCAGACGGAGGACGAGCACGATGGGGGTGTTCATGTCCCGTCCAGGCTGTTCGTCTGCATGAATCACTGCCTCGCCTTTGGCGCGCGGCGCGCGTTGCGCATCCGATCTGGCCACCGTTCGGACATGTTTTGGCAGGTTCGGCTGACGCCGCGCTGAGGGTTGCTTGAGATAGGGCTGAGGTCTGAGCGCGATTCGGCTATGCCCCTCAGAGGGAATCCGGGTGATCACCGGGACGACCGCAGCGACGCGGCTCATCCCCCCTCTCCACCGCACGGGGCCGGGGACCCGCCTCGCCGCCCAAGATGCCCACCCCACCCCTCCCCACATGTTGAGCACGTTGCGCATGTTGCGCTCCTGCTCCCGCGGGATCCGGGTGCCGGCGTCCTGTCACGAAGGAGCCGCGGTGGCGTCCCCCCGCTCTCCGGCGCGCTGGCCGGGCGCCCGCGTGCGGTTGGCGAGGCAGGGAGGGTGAGGGCAGGCCGCTGCGGCGTTCAACACCGTTATCCGGATCCCGTATCAGACGTTGGCCGGATCGAGGCGGATCGCGTCAAACAGCTCGGTCGTGGACGCTTCCGTCTCGGCGTCGAACTCCCGGCGCAAAACCTGCTGGCAGAGGCGGTACTGGCGCAGCGCCTGGGCCCTCTCCCCTTGGCGGGCGCGGGCCCGCATGACGATGCGATGGGCGTCCTCTCGACAGGGATCGTGGGCGATCAGCCGCAGCGCGTGCCCCAGGGCCGTGGCGTAATCCCCGGCGCGGAATGCGGCATCCGCGAGCCAGGCCAGGATGGTGAGAAAGGTTGCGCGGAGCCGTTCCCGTTCGATGACGGCGTAGACATCCGTACCGGTGCAGAGATCGCCCTGGTAGAGCTGAAGGGCCCGGGCGTACAGGCGGGCACACTCCTCGGCATTCGTCGTGGCCAACCAATTCCCGCGCGCGACGAGGAGATCGAACAGGGCGATATCGGTGCTGAACCCTGCGGCCCGGTTGAGGGAGTACGAGCCATTGGCGTAGACCACGGCGGCCGCACCTGGCGCATCAATCCGCAAGCGGCGATGGAGGCTGTAGACGAGGCTGTTCAGGGAGACGGTCGATTGCAAGGAGTCCTGTTCCGGCCAGAGCATATCCAGCAACGACTCGCGGGGCACGCCGGTCTCGAGGTGCAAGGCCAGCGCCGTGAGCAGCGTCATGGCCTTGCCCGCAACGAGGAAGTCAAGCGGGCGATCGTGGTGGAGCAGACGAAAGCCGCCCAGGAGACACACGAGGGACTCATCATGCTCTCGCTCCGGCAACCGCGGGATCGGACGAGGCTGAAACGTCGTCGCCATGGCGAGTGTCTCCTGGCACGCCTGTCGGGGAGGAACGGAGGCAGTGAGTAAGGGGGGCAAGGCGTAACCCTTCTGACCGTTGGGCCATCCTTGTGCCACGACGTTCGTGGCCATGGCGGCACGTTTCCCATACAAACAGTCTGCCGTGTCGCGAGGCTTGATGCATCCGTACAAGTACTTAATTCCGCATTTGGTCGCGGTTTGTGTTTGAGAATGGTCGAACCGTCAGCGACGATGCAGAGGCATCGTTTTACTCTGTGGCAAAGCAGTAGTGCAGCGTGGGAAAGGCGCGGCGCAGCGCGACGACATCTCGCTGCACCGGCGCTGGATCACGGCGGCCGTGCAGGACATCGGCGATGAGATCGGCGATCTGCGCCATCTCCGGCTCCTGCATGCCCCAGCGGGTGACCTCCGTCGTGCCGATGCGCAATCCGCCCGGACGATCCCAATCCTCGGCGCGGTCGGTCGGAATGAGATTCTTGTTGGTGATGATGTTCGCCTCCGCCAGCCGGGAGGCCGCGGCTTCTCCCCCGCCGAAAGTGTGCACGTTGGCAATGGCCTGGTGGGTGCGGGTGAACCCTTTGTGGGACGCCAGCATCGGCACCCCGCGCTCGTGCAGCGCCGCGGCCAGGGCCTGGGCGTTGGCCACGATCTGGGCCATGTATTCCTGCCCGAAGGCGAGGAACTCGGCGGCGGCCGCCGCCAACGCCGCTACCCGGTTGACCTGGTGCGTCGCCGCCAGGGTGGGGAAGATGGCGTCAGTGAGGGGCACGGTCAGCGCTGGGTCGTTCCAGACGATCACTCCGCTCTGCGGGCCGGAGAAGGTCTTGCCGGCGGAGCCGGTGAGCACGACGGCGCCCTCGCGCAGCGGATCCTGGAACTGTCCGCCGCCGATCAGGCCGAGCTGGTGCGCGCCGTCGAAGAAGACGTGTCCGCCCCACTCCGCGACGATCCCGGCCATGGCGGCGACCGGGAAGGGGAAGAGGGTCATCGAGGCGCCGAGGGCCACCAGCCCGGGCCGCACCTCTCGCGCGGTCCGGGCGAAGGCGTCGAGATCGACGGTCAGCTCGATTGGGTCCATCGGCACATCGTGGATGCGCAGCCCGCGCACGCCGGCGGGACCATCGCCGCGGTTGCTCGAATGGCCGCCGAAGGGCTGGGCGACGCTCATGATGGCATCGCCGGGTTGGGTAAGCGCGGCGTAGACCGCCATATTGCCGATCATGCTGGCCACCAGGCGATGGTCGGCATAGCGGGCGGCAAAGACCCGCTTCAGCAGCTCGACGCAGAGCGCTTCGATCTCGTCGATGTATTGCGTGCCCGCGAACCAGCGGTTGGCCGGACCGATGTGCCCCTCGGCGGCGCGCTGCCCGACCTCGGCCGAGAGGAGCCCGCGCACGGTCGGGCTCATGGGGGCCTCGGGGGCGAGCAGGTTGAGGCATTCGTCGCCGCGCCAGCGGGCGTTGCGGTTCACGGCCTCGATCACGGCCTGCTGCATGCCGCGCGGACCGGCGGAGCGATCGAGCAGGTCGCTGGCCCAGGCGAGGACCCGCGGATCGTGCACCTCGGGCGCCTGGTCCGCGTTCGGCGTCGCGTCGGTCATCGCGCAGCTCCTCGTTGTGCATGGCCACTCGGGTTCAGGCCAGCATTCTCCACTATCCGAGCCATCTACATCGCATCGCACCATTTGTGTCATTCCGACGAAGGAGGAATCTCGTCGTTTGTCGCGTACGTTCGCTCTGTTTGACGAGATCCCTCTGGACGTTTCCTCGGGATGACACAACCTCCGAACGTCGCTCTATCTCGGAGTCTGAACGACGCATACGCTGCCGCGATCGCACGATCCCGATTCGAGAACAGGAAACAGGACGCGATTTCGTTCGTCACGGCATACCCTCGACGCTATGAGGCGCACGTGCGTCATGGAGCGATCACACGTGACGAGGCAACATCTTGACCGAACATGCGGCAACTCCACGCGAAGAGACGGCAAGTCCGGTGGGCGCGGAAGCCGTGGCGAGGTTCGCTCCCGAGCTGGCACAGCTTGTCGTGGTCGCGCTTTGGGCCTCGGCCTTCATCGTCACCAAGGCGGCCTTGGCCGAGGTGAGTCCCCTCGCCTTCATCTTCTCCCGGTTCGTCCTGATGGTCGTTCTCGCCTTCGCCGTGCTTGTGGTCAAGGAGCGGGGCGGGGTCCTCTGGATCGCGCGGGCCGACATTGGTCGCCTGGTACTGGTCGGTCTTACGGGATACACGTTCTACCAGCTCGGTTTCGTGCTCGGACTGAACCAGACCTCAGCCTTCTCCTCCGCGCTGCTGATGACGATGATCCCGCTCTTCACCCTGCTCATCCTGGCGGTCATGGGCGAGCCGACCCCGCTCCAGGGCTGGGCTGGGCTGGGGGTGGCGTTCGTTGGGGTCGCCATCTTTCTGCTCGACAAACGTGACGCCGGGGCGGGAACGCTGCAAGGTGATCTGCTGACCATGGGCGCGGCGATCTCGTTCGCTCTGTACGGCATCGTCAATCGCCCGCTCGTGGCCCGCTATCCGGCCGCGACGTACACCGCCTGGACGGTGCTTGCCGGAGCGATCCCCCTCCTGCTGGGCTCCCTGCCGGCCGCATTAGAACAGGAGTGGCGGGGCGTTTCGGCCCCGGCCGGGGTGATCATCATCTACATGGCCATCTTTCCCGTCTATGTCGCGTACATGCTCTGGAACTTCGCGATCGCGCGGCGGGGCGCGGCACAGGCGACCTCGTTCCAACTCCTGGTCCCGATTGTGGCCGGCGTCCTCTCGGCCACACTCTTTGGCGAGCCGTTTGGCCCCATCAAGCTGCTGGGGGCGGCGTTGGTGATGGGTGGGCTGGTCATTATCCGGTTGCCCCGCTCCTGGCGACCGTGGAAAACGGCGGCGGCATCCTGAACCAAGCCCTCTGCCCGCGTCGCCCATCTCGGCGAGACTAGGTAAGGTCAATTGCATATGAGGAGATCAGGATGCCGCGTGTTGGGTTTGGCCGAGTGGATATCACCCCAGAGTTGGGATTGCCGATGGTTGGCATGCCGGGGTCGCCACGCGGCGAGGGTGTGGTCTGGCCGCTGCACGGCCGCGTCCTGCTGGCGGATGATGGTCAGCGGCGGGTGGCGATCGGCTGCTTCGATCTGATCGCGCTGACCTCCGATGCCGTGGCGGAGCTACGGACCAGGCTCGCCGGCCCGGGCGGGCTACCTGCCGAAAACATCCTGATCGCCTGCAGTCACACCCACCGGGCCCCCCTGGCCGCGGTTGGCGAGACCACCACGGCGAACCCGATTCTGGCCGCCGATGACGGGGAGGCGCGGAAGTTTCTCGACGAGGTGGCTGCACGGGTGAGCGCGGCGATGGCGGAGGCCGCGGCGGGGATGCAACCCGCCACGCTGAGCGCGGGCAGGGCACTCGCCCCCGGCTGGGCCTTCAACCGGCGGCCGATCTACGCCAACGGCGACGTGGGCACGCATGGTTGGGCATGGGAAGAGGATTTCGTGCGGATGGAGGGGACGCCAGACGAGGAGATTACCGTGCTGGTGGCCCGCGGGCCGGATGGCGACACCCTGGGCGGGCTGGTCGGGTTCGCCTGCCACCCGACGGCGATGGGGCACGATGCCGTCTACTCCGCCGACTATGCCGGGGCGCTGACGGAGGCGCTGGAGGCGCAGCATGGGGGAACATTCGGGTTCGTGCTCGGGGCCGCCGCGGACAGCTCGACGCCCGACCCGACCTCGCGCGATGCGGAAAGCGGCTTTGGCCGGGAACACGCGTCCGCCATGGGCAGGGCGCTGGCCGGTAAAGCCGAAGAAGCGATCGCCTCCAGTCAGCCGTTAAGAAGCGATCGCGTGGGCGTGGCATCGACGCGTGTGGCAATCGCGCAGCGCCAGCCAACGCCCGAGCAGGTGGAATTGGCGCGTTGGTACCTGGGCGAGCGGCCGGACGATCTCGATGAAGAGGTGTTCACACGGCAACTCTATGGGCACAGTTACACCTTCCGGGATGGCCAGCAGACTGGCAACGAGCGCCACGCGGAAGAGCTGCTCAGGATGTGGGAATGGCAGCAGGGGCCGGACGCGCAGCTCGTCGAGCAGCTGGAGATTCAGGCCGTGGCGCTGGGCGAGACGGCGATCGTGGGCCTGCCCGTCGAGCTGTTCACCGAATTCGGGCGACGCATCAAGGCGGCTTCGCCGTTCGCGCAAACGTTCATCGCCACGCTCGCCAACGGCTGGCATGGGTATGTGCCAACCGCGGAGGCGTTCTCTCGTGGGGGGTACGAGCCGCGCTTCGCCTACCCTAGCCGGCTGGCGGAGGAGGCGGGCGATATCATCACCGCGGCCGCGATTGCGTTGTTGCAGCGTCTGGCCGCGCCATCGTTGTGATGGCGCGGCCAGACGCTGCAACAACGC
>JBBRVX010000075.1:0-20922 GCA_038246475.1 Thermomicrobiales bacterium
CCGCCGCTGCTCAGGAAGAAGTCGGTCTCGACCGCGCGGGCCAGAGGCCACTCCATCTCGCCGCGCCAGACATCCTCGCCCATGACCCAGAGTTGCACCGGCGGGTCGTCGTCGTAATCGCGGTCGATCCCCTTCAGCCAACGGTCGAAGAAGCGCAGATGCTCCCCATCGACATCCATGCTCAGTGGCATCGGACTCTGACCGCCCCGACCGCCGAAATCGACCGCTCCCGATTGCGCTAATGGCGGGGTGGTGTGCGTCCAGGGGCCGAGCAGCAGGCGACTTCCCTGCCGCGCGGCCTCGGTCGCGCCCTTTTTCCGCACGCCGGTGAAGTTGCGCAGCGAGCCATCGAGGAAGATGTCGTACCAGCCGGCGATATTGAGCGCGGGGACGGCGACCTTGTCGTGCCGATCTTCGATGCAGACCGCCTGCCAGAATGCATCGCGCGTGGAATGTTCCATCCACTCCGCGAAGTAGGGCGACCACTCCGGGTTGACCGGGATGTCGCCCAGCGGCAGCGTCCGGGCCATTTCGTCCGCGCCATCGACGGCGTCGATAAGCCTGTTCCGCCACTCTTCGAAGCCGGCCACCGGCTCCCGCCAGTCCCGCCGGATCAGGTCGGCGGTGGTCAGGAAGGGGATCACCCAGTTGACCATGAAACCCCACTCGAAGGCGCCCCCCTGATAGGTCCACCCTTCGTAGTAGTCGGAGGCGGTGAAGGCCGGCACGATGCACTTCAGGCTGGGCGGCGCGGCGATGGCGGCCAGCCATTGCGTGGCCCCGACGTAGGACGTGCCGTACATGCCGACGTTGCCGTCCGACCAGGGTTGCGCCGCGCACCACTCGACGGCGTCGTAGCCGTCGTTGATCTCCTGGTGGAAGGGGTTGAAGTCGCCGTCGGAGCGATAGCGGCCGCGGCAATCCTGGATGACCACGGCATAGCCCTGGCGCACCGCCCGGAAGGTGTCGGTCTGTTGCAGGGCCAGCGCCCCTAGCTCCTTGTTGTAGGGCGTCCGCTGCAGGAGGACGGGGTAGCGCCCCTCGGCGGACGGGCGGTACACGTCAGTCTGCAGGACCGTGCCATCGCGCATGGCTGCCGGCACATCGCGCTCGACGAGAAAGCTGACGGTTTCCGGCATCGGCGTCTCCTCTCCCTGCTTTTTCTGCCCAGGCGCGACCGGTCTTCGTCGCACGCACCGCGAATGATCGTCCCGGCAGCGTCTCAAAGATCGCGCCGCCGCGCAACCGGATGTTCCCGGCACATGCGAAGATCAGAGAAGATGATCGCCGCACGATCAACCGAGCACGAGAGAGGGAGCATTCAAATGACGGAAAGCTGGCAGTGGGAACAGATCGCCGGGCCGGCCACGATCACCGAGGGGCCCGCCTGGGATGGCGCGGGGCTCTTCTACACGAGCATCGAGGAGAACGAGATTCGCCGTTTCGATCCCGCTGCCGCCGTCATCACCACGATCTACCGTGACACCGGCGGCACGAACGGGCTCATCTTCGGCGACGATGGCACGCTCTATGGTTGCGCCGGCACGGCACGCCAGGTGACCAGCTACGACCGGAACGGCCGCAAGCGCGTGCTCGCCGAGCGCTTCGAGGGGAAGCGGCTCAACAGCCCGAACGACCTGGTGCTCGACGCCGCCGGCAACATCTGGTTCACCGATCCCCGCTATGGCGAGGATCACTCCGACCGCGAGCTCGATCACGACTCTGTCTATCGCCTCTCACCACCGGCATCAGGCGAGGGCGAGTGGGGCATCGAGCGCCTGACCTTCGACACCACTCGCCCGAATGGTCTGCTCCTCTCCTGGGATGAAACGACGCTCTTCGTGGCGCAGAGTGATTACGCGCCCGGATCACTGCGCCAGTTGCGCGCCTATCCGATCCTGCCCGATGGCAAGCTGGGCGCCTTCACCCTGCTGCACGACTTCGGCGAGGCGCGCGGCATCGACGGTATGCGCTGGGATGCTGAGGGGAACATCGTCGCCACCTGCGGCTGGGAGCTGAGCGGGTCCGGCCCGCGCATCGCCATCTTCGCCGCCGATGGCACGCTCCTGGAAGAGCACCCCGTGCTCGCTGGCCGCCCGACGAACTGCCACTTCGGCGGCGCCGATCTGGATGTCCTTTTCGTCACCACGATGGACGGGCATCTCTACCGAGTACGGAATACCGGACGCCGAGGTTACCTGAAGCCGCCAGCAGTGAGGCCATTTGTGGGGTGACAGGTGACAGGTGATGGGGTGATGGGGCAACCGCGAGTGGATTCGTCGTCCTATGACCCGTCACCCGTCGCCCGTCACCCATCACCCCGCCTGCGTCCCCGCCTTCCCAGCCTCGGTGACCCAGACCGCTGCCTCGGCGACCGGAGAATCCGCGCGGTCGAGATCATCGACCAGGAAATAGCGGGTGGTCCAGAGCTCGGGAGTCACTTCGACCAGCGAGAAGCCGCCGTGCCGCGGCTCGTAGTAGCGCACCTGAGGATTGCCTGCTTCGTAGCCTTCGAACCAGGCGTCGGCTTCTTTGCCGCCAGCTGAGATCGAGGTGCAGACGTACTCCGTGCCAACAGCCGGCCCCGTGTAGTCGAGATCGCGCTTGACATCGTTGGCGAACCCGGCGTGGACATCTCCGGTGATGACCATGAAGTTCGAGAGCGCCGTCCCCTGGACCGCGTCGAGGATGCGCTCCCGCGCGGCCGGGTAGCCGTTCCAGTCGTCGGTGTACGAGGCCAGGGCATCGTCCTTCGTCTGGTCGAGCTGGGTGAGCATGACCTGTTGGGCGAGCACGTTCCAGAGCGCGGAGGAGTCTTCCATCTTGCCCAGCAGCCAGCGCTCCTGTTCCGGGCCGAGCAACGTGGTGGCTGGGTCCATCGCGGCGGGACAGCGGGGCTGCAAGCCTTCCTCACAGGGCTGGTTGGAGCGGTACTGACGAGTGTCGAGGACGTTGAACTCCGCCAGATTGCCGTACGAGAGCCGCCGGTAGAGGTCCATGTCCGGGCCGACTGGTAATGACGAGGGCCGCAGGGGCATGTGCTCGTAGTAGGCCTGGTAGGCATCGGCGCGGCGCTGCAGGAACGTTTCCCGCGCTTCGTTGTTCTCCGAGATCTCGTCGGCGTAGTTGTTCTCGGTCTCGTGATCGTCCCAGGTGACGAGCCAGGGGGCGGCGGCGTGGGCCGCTTGCAGGCCGGGATCGGTGCGATAGGTGGCGAAGCGCTGGCGATAGTCGGCCAGGGAGACAGTCTCCGCGCCCTGGGTCAGGCGCAGGTTGCCTTCATCGCGCACCTGCCATTCGTTGGGGGCGTACTCATAAATGTAGTCGCCGAGGTGGAAGACCAGATCCGGCGCCTGTGCGGCCATCTCGCGGTAGGCGGCAAAGTAGCCATGCTCGTAATTGGCGCATGAGGCGAAGGCGAAGCGAAGGAGATCGACGCCGGCGGCCAACGTTGGAGTGGTCTTGGTGCGGCCGACCGGGCTGACTTCATCGCCAACCATGAATCGGTAGAAGTACTCCCGCGCCGGCTCCAGCCCGGTCACCTCCAGGTGGACGCCGTGGGCCAGGGTTGGCGCGGCGGTGGTGGTTCCGGACTGGACGATGGAACCGAAGGCGTCGTCGTGGGCGATTTCCCACTGTACATCATAGGGGATGGGATCCATGCCGCCGCTGGCGCTGGGCACGGGGGCCAGCCGGGTCCAGAGGATGACACCGTTGGGCGCGGGATCGCCAGAGGCCACCCCCAGCGAGAAGGGATAGGCGCCGAAGGCGGCGCGGGCGGCCGGCACGGGGGAGGCGATGGGTGTGCCATCCTGGGCCAGGACACGAGTGGGGCGGCCGGGGAAGCTGATGGCCGCCAGTCCGAAGGCGCCAGTCGCGGCGCCGAGAAGGGCCAAGCGGCGGGTGGCTCGCCTGGCGAGAATGCGCTCGAACTCAATCTGGTTCACGGTCTGTCCTCCCCGAGCGGGCGCCGACGACGGGAGCGGCGGCGCCTGGCGATCCGGCGATCACGCTGGCCGCCGATCGAGGGCAGGCTAGCAGGAGGGCCGCCCGGGACTGTTAGGGCCGCGATAAATCCTCATCGCGTTCATGAGGATTTGATGGTGTTGGGCGGGGGTGGCAAAGAGAAACCAAGCGATGATGCTCCATCTGGATATTCCCTCAAGTGCCGTGATGGTGTCCGGAGGGGCATACTGACAGGCGATGACACTCGCGCGCCTCAAGTGGCTTGCCGTGCTCGCGCCGATCCTCTTCCTGATCGTGCTGGAAGTGGTTCGCCAAACCGCCGCGCCCGAGCTGTTCCAGTCCTGGCCCGGCTATCTGCTGCTGGCCGGGGTGGTGCTGCTCGGCGCACTCTTCTTCGCCGAGGCCATCTTCAGCGTCATCAACCGGCTGCAGGATCGCCTCGCCCGCCAGAACCGCGAGCTGCTCGATCTGCACGTCGCGGGCCTGGCGATGCTCGCCGAGCGCGATCTGGAAACGGTGCTGCAGCTCGTCGTCGATCGCGCCCGCGATCTCGTCGCTGCCCGCTATGGCGCGCTCTCCCTCCTGCGGGAAGAAGGAGGAATTGAGTCGTTCCTCGTTTCGGGCATCACGCCGGAGGAGCGCGCCCTGCTAGGTCCGCCACCCGTCGGCCACGGCCTGCTCGGGGTGGTGATCGCCGAGGGTGCGCCGCTGCGGCTCGACGATCTGACCCGCGATCCGCGCTCGGTCGGATTCCCCGATCATCATCCGTCCATGCGTTCGCTCCTGGCGGTTCCGGTCGTATCCCATGGCCAGGTTCTGGGAAATCTCTATGTGACGGAAAAGGAAGAGAGCCCCGGCTTCAACGCCGATGATGAGAAGACGTTGGAGCGCTATGCCACGCTGGCGGCCCTGGCGATCGAGAACGCGCGGCTGCAGCGCCAGGTGCAGGCGCAGGCGGTCACCGAGGAACGGGAGCGCATCGCCCGGGAGATGCACGACAGCCTGGCCCAGGTGCTTGGCTACGTCAACACCAAGGCGCAGGCGACGGAGGCCCTGCTCGCCAGCGGGCAGACCGACCGCGCCATCGCCCAACTCGATCAGCTCGCCGGGGCGGCACGCGCCGCCTACGCCGACGTGCGCGAAGGGATTCTGGGGTTGCGGGCGTCAATGGAAGCCGAACGCGGCTTTGTGGCGACCCTGGAAGAGTACCTGGAGCTCTGGCAGGGTCAGAGCGGCATAGCGGTCGAGCTGCGGACCGAGCCGGCAACCGATTTCGACCCCTGTCTTTCGCCGCATGGGGAAGTGCAGCTCTTGCGTATCATCCAGGAAGCGTTGACGAATGTGCGCAAGCATTCGGAGGCCACCACGGCAAAGGTGCGCTTGACGATGGAGAACAATCTGCTGTCGACCAGCATCGAAGACAATGGGAGCGGATTCGATCCCTCGGCACTGAGCCGCACCGCCGTGCCGCGCTTTGGCCTTTCCACCATGCGCGAGCGCGCCGAGGCGATCGGGGGCAGGCTGACCATCACCGAGGCGCCTTCGGGCGGGGCCATCGTCGCGGTGCGGATTCCGGCCGAGCCGCGCGGGAGAGTAGGAGAGACAATCGGTGCGCGTCCTCATCGCTGACGATCATGCCCTCTTTCGCGATGGGTTGCGCAGCCTCCTCGAAGCGCATGGCATCGACGTCGTGGCCGAGGCCCGCGATGGCCGAGAGGCGGTCGAGCTTGCGCGTCTCCATCGTCCGGATGTCGTGCTCATGGATCTGGCCATGCCGGAGCTAGGGGGCCTGGGCGCTACGCGTTTGCTCACGGCGGAATTGCCGGGGATCGCCGTGGTGGTGCTGACCGCCTCCGAAGACGATGCCGATCTCTTCGAGGCCGTGAAGTCCGGCGCCCAGGGCTTTCTTTCCAAAGACCTCGAGGCGAATCGGTTTTTCGAGTTGCTCGACGGCGTGACCCGCGGCGAGCCCGCGTTGACTCCGGCGCTGGCCCGCAAGGTTCTGGGCGAGTTTGCGCGGCCGGCGGCCGAACCGCCTTCGCGAACCACTGATGCGCTGACCGATCGGGAACGGGAAGTGCTCGATCTGCTGGTGCAGGGCGTTACGTCCAATCGCGATCTCGCCCAGCAGCTCTTTGTCAGCGAGAACACGATCAAGTACCACCTCCGCAATATTCTTGAAAAGCTGCATCTGCAGAACCGGGCCCAGGTCATTGCCTACGCGATGCGCCATGGGCTCGTCAATCTCCCCGGTCACGATCCCTCCTGACCTACCCGGCGGGGTAGGTCGCCTCCTACCCCAGGTTGCCTCGGGAACTGCCCCAATCGTTGGGGTTGTCTCCCGGCGCTCCCCCTATCGTGGTCTCAGGTCCGGCGCCGGTCGGACGCGAGGGAGCGACGGTATGGAGCGAAAAGCATGGGCGGAACGCAACCCGGGCGACATGTCGCGCGGGCTGGCTCACGTCCGGTTTCAGTTCGATGACGTGCGCTTTTCCCCGCTCTGGCTCGCGCCACGCATTGTGCTGGGCTGGATCTCGCTACAGGCGGGAGGGATCTGGCTTGGCGATCCCGCCTCGCCCGTCAGCGCCATCTCGGGCGCCCAACCGGGACCGGGCAGCCTGCTCATGGTCGGCCTGACCCTTTGCGGCATCTTCCTCATGCTAGGTGCGCTGACTGGTCCCGCCGCATTTGCGGCAGGGTGCTTCAGCGCCGGACTCTGGGGTGGGGAGAGCGCGGGCCTGGCGGCGCTGCATTTTGCGTTGGTCGTATTGCTGATCCTGACCTGGAAGAGCGCGGGCTGGATCGGCCTCGATCGGTGGTTGCTGCCTCTGCTCGGGATTGGCCGGCAGGGCACTGCGCTCTTTGGGAGAAAGGCGAGAGAGGAATGGCAGTAGTTCCCCCCGGAAAGGGCAAGAACGCTGGACACGTTGAATTCGGTGGTATTCGAGAAGAAGGGAAAGTATTCGTGACTGAAAAGGATCAATTGGTTTCGCGACGGAGTGCCGCTGGAATTCTGGGCCTGATGGGCGTCAGCGCCATTGGAGCGGCGGTAGCGCCGGGCCGCGGGCAGATGGGTGCGCAGCCGGTGCTGGCTGGCGCGGCAATCGACCAGGGCCACGAGGCGATGCTGGTCGAGAGCGCCAAGCCGTTGGCCCAATCCGAGGATGGCCCGACCGCCGACGAAATGGACGCCATGCACGAAGCTGGGGTGAAGGCCTTCCCGGCCAAGACCGCTGGGCTCGGCGGACAGCCGCTCGAGTTCACCATGGATGGCGACGTCAAGGTCTACGATATCGTCGCCCAGGTGGTCGAATGGGAGTTCATGCCCGGCAAGACGGTCGAGGCCTGGACCTACAACGGCGTGACGCCGGGCCCCGAAATCCGCGTGACGGAAGGGGACACGATTCGCGTCAAGATCACCAACGAGCTGCCGGAAAGCACCTCGATTCACTGGCATGGCCTGATGCTGCCGAACAGCATGGATGGCGTGCCGTACATCACCCAGCCGCCGATCAAGCCGGGCACAAGCTTCACCTACGAGTTCCCGATTCGCGAAGGGAACGCCGGTTCGCACATGTACCACTCTCACCACAACGCCGCGGCTCAGGTGACCAAGGGCCTGCTCGGCGCGTTCATCGTCGAGCCGAAGGATCCTTCCACCCGGCCGGCCTTTGACCGGGAGTACACAATCGTGCTCAACGATGGGCCGATCGGCGGCTTCAGCCTGAACGGCAAAGGCTTTCCCGCCACGCAACCGCTGATGGCGAAAAAGGGCGAGAAGATTCTCATCCGCTACATGAACGAAGGGCTGATGATCCACCCCATGCACCTGCACGGAATGCCGATGACCGTGATTGCCGCCGATGGCTATCTGCTCCCGCAGCCGTTCATGTGCGACACCCTGAATATCGCCCCTGGCCAACGGTACGAGGCGATTGTGGACGCCACCGAGTTGGGCGTCTGGGCCTTCCACTGCCACATCCTCAACCACGCCGAAAGCGACCATGGCATGTTCGGGATGGTGACGGCGTTCATCGTCGAGGAGTAGGGGGACCGCTCGCGGCAGAGTGCGCGTGCGGGGGTGAGCGGGAAACCACCCGGTCAACGCGACGATGGTCATGCGTCGACCGGGTGGTTTCCCGTTCGCCAACTGCCAGGGTCACTGGGGGAGCATGATGGAACGCCTCGAGCCGTGGCTGCTGCTCTGGTTGTCGGCGGTTGGGCTCAACGTCATGCCGGCCTTCATCCCGCCAACGTGGGCACTGCTGGCCTACTTTCGGGTTTAGCACGACCTGGATTTGTGGCCGCTGGCACTGGTGGGCGCCTTTGGCGCAACGACGGTCCGGGCCATCCTCGCGCTCGCCAGCTGGGTCGCTGGCGAGCGGATCGTGCCGGAGCCGTGGCGCGCCAGTATTCGCGCGCAGGTTGCCGGGTTCGTCGCGTTGATCGTCATCATGCACGTCGCCTGGGCAACACGGCTCCAGCGATGGCGTCCGACCCAGAACGCCGTGCGGGAATCATGAGACGTAAGCGGGATGGACCATCGGAGGTTGCGCGACAACGCGGAGAGCGTGGCGCAATCGTTGACGCGTCGCCGCGTGTTGGGGGTAACTCCGGACATCGCGATTGCGGGAGCCGGGGCTGGCAGTGGCGCGTCGGCGCAGATGGAGGGTACGCCCCCGGCACATCACGTCCCGGTCAACGGCGATAGGGGCGATCGTCTGCCGGCTCGCCGGGGGCCGGATCGTGGAACAATGGGACATTGACGACCGGCTGGGAGTGCTGCAGCAACTTGGGCGAGTTCCGACCCCAGAAACGCCAGGACCGTGACCCCGGCCTGCACGACGAAGGGGAAGAGAGGCGGCATCGTTGGGACCAGGCATGCTCATCGGACTCACGAAGCGCTTGGAGCGATCAGGGTAGGCCAGGATAGAGGCATGAGAGAGCTAGCCAGGAGCCACAGCGATGTCAGCTGAGGACCAAGCCACCCCGCGGTTGCCTGGGTGAGCGACCCGGCCGAGGAGATCCGGGTGCGTAGCCGCAACGAGTCGTGAAAATGAGGAACGCCACCAAAGTCACGGTTTCGACATTCGGCATCTTGGCAGGGCTGGCGGGGATTGAGCATGGAGCCGGTGAAATGCTGCAAGGCAGTGTTGCTCCCAACGGACTGATGATCCTTTCCTGGCCCGAATCGGAGGTGTTTGGCATTCTGGCAGGGGAGCCGGCGATGACCATCGTGCCCAACGTCCTCGCAACCGGCATTCTCGCGGCCCTCGTCTCTTTGGTCTTCCTCCTCTGGGCCACCATGTTTGTCGAGCGAAGGAACGGTGGTCTGGTCCTGATGCTCTTGTCGGTTGTCATGCTCCTGGTCGGTGCAGGCTTCGGTCCCCCGCTGCTGGGCATCCTGGTCGGCGTCGTGGGTACGAGGATCAGTGCCCCGCTGACTTGGTGGCGGAACCATCTCTCTCCCGGCTCGCGTCGTTTTCTCACCCACCTCTGGCCGTGGGCTCTTGGAGCGAGCGTCCTCGCCTGGCTGTCGCTGTTGCCTGGTGTCGTTCTCTTCGATTGGTTCGTCGGCATCGACGCTCCGGACCTGGTTGTGCCCCTCCTGACGTTCTCCGCGTTCGCGTTGTTTTTTGTGACGGTCATTGCCGCATTTGGGCATGACGTTCAGCGACAGATCAACGCATCGCCGATGTCGTCAACGATCCGATGACCGAGGCTACGAGTTTTGGAAGGAGAAAGCGATCGTGTGGTGGCAAGATCTCCTGTGGGGATTCTGGAACGGCCTGACGGCCTGGATCGTCCTGCTCGTCCATGCCTTCGGCGGCTGGGAGGGGTATCCGTTCTACAACGTGGCGCGGAGCGGCAACTGGTACGACTTTGGATTCTTGATCGGCGCCGGATCGCCGCTGCTGGGTGGCTTTGGGGGAAGAGCGCGCGGGCGCTGACCTGCGACAGGCATCGATTCGAGCGGGGGCCGATCCGCGATGGGCTCCCGGCCAAAGGAGGCGATGATGGACCAGACGACGTACCCGATTCACTTCTCGGTTGACTACCCGGATCGCGCGCTCGATCGGGTGAGCACGCTGTTCCGCATCTTTGCGGCCATCCCGATCCTGATCGTCCTGGGTACGGTTTCGGGAGCGACCTGGCGGTCGGCCAGCGAGGGGCGGACGACGGTGGCTGGCACGGACGGCGGTCTGGTGCTCGTCGCCGCTGGCGGCGGGCTGCTCTTCATCGCGCCCCTGCTCATGATTCTGTTTCGCCAGAAGTACCCCCGCTGGTGGTTCGACTGGAATCTTGAGTTGCAGCGCTTTACGAGCCGGGTGGGCGTCTACCTGGCCCTGATGGATGACCGCTATCCCTCGACCGACGATCACCAGGCGGTCCATCTCGACTATGCCTACCCGGATGTCGCGCGCGACCTGAACCGCTGGCTGCCGCTGGCGAAGTGGCTGCTGGCGCTGCCTCATTATTTCGTGCTGTTTTTCTTGGCTATCGCGGCGGTCGTGGCGGTGATCGTGGCCTGGGTCGCCATCCTGGTCACCGGGCGCTACCCGCCTGGCCTGTTCGCCTTCGTCGAGGGCGTCATGCGCTGGAGCAACCGGGTAACCGGCTACGCTTTCACCTTGGTCACCGATCAATACCCGCCGTTCCGACTGACGCCTTGACGCCGTCGGGCATGGAGATTGCGCATTCGGAAGAACGACGACTCGCGAACGACATCGGGCTTCAGAATAGGCCCCGTTTTGCACTTGCCTTGGCTCGCGTTCTATTGCTTGTCATCGGACATTCCCACGATCGCTGATCGCGGCTGAATCCTGAACGCATTCTGGGAGAAGCGTGTGATACAGCGTCAGTATTGGCACGGCAATCACGAATCGAAGCCGCCACTCTTATCCCGCCGCCGCGCTCTTCACCATCTCGCTGGCGCCACGGCCGCGGCAACGCTGTTCGGGCGACGCGCGCCGCTGATCCAGGCCGAGGCAGCGCCAGAGGCCACGCCCGTCCAGCCTGGCGGCTCGTCTTCCAGCGAAGAGGTCTCGTTCGCGTTGAGTGGCGGGATAACGACGCGCGGGCAGTTCGATTATCCGGCCTACGGTGTTCCACCTTTCCCCGCCGTGCTGTTGATTCAGGGCTCGGGACCCACCGATCGCCACGAAACGATCCTCGACCCCGATGGCGTCGTGCGCCAGCCCTTTATCCAGATTTCCAACGAGCTGACCCGCCGGGGCATGGCCGTCTTCCGCTACGACAAGCGCGGAGCCTGTCCTCCTTCGACAATATGCGATGCGGCCGCGTATGCCGCGCAGACCAAACCGGTCCTGATCGCGGACGCGGAGATGGCGTACTCCCGCATGGTCGCGAATCCGCGCATCGATGCCAATCGCACGGCCGTGCTTGGGCACAGCGAAGGCAGTTGGCTGGCCCCGGCTCTCCCGTATCGCTTTCCCGGCATCCGCGCCTTGGTTCTCATCGGCACGGGCCTCGGACCCATGCACGTCTTGAGCTTCTCGCAGGTGACGCTGCCGCTGCTGGGCCTGGCTCCCTTCGATCTCGATGGCGACGGCGCAATCGGCCCCGGCGACGTCCCCTTCACCGATCCGATCGCCATGGTGAATTTTCAGCAACGGATTCGCGTCCAGGGACAGCTCTTTATGCTTCGCTACGAGGGAACGGCGCCGGACCTGCGTCCGGTTGGACTCAACCCCAGGCTCGACACGAATGGGGATGGCAAGATCGACATGTTGACCGAGGTGCGCCCGGTCTACGAGGCGTTCTTCGCCAACATCGCCGCTCCGCTGCCTATTGTTGAACGCTACGCCGATCCCGCGGTGCCGCCCCTCGCCCAGGCGGCGTTCGGGGAGGGGTTCGATACGGAACTGTACGCCTCCTATCAAGCCCTTCCGCTGGACGACACGCTGCGGACGCTGCGCGGCCTCCCGGAGCCGCCGCGCCTATTGATCGTCAATGGGGCGAACGACGACCAGACGCCAGCCTCCTCGGCGCAACTCCTGGCCGACGGTCTGGCGAGCGCCGGCTTTCCATCCACCATTCGGATCTACCCTGGCTTGAGCCACATCCTGAGCCCCCAGGCCGATATCTTCGCGCCGTACGGGGCGGAGATGCAGCCGGGACCCATTCGCGAGATCGGCGACTGGCTGGAGGAGGCCCTGGCGCGGGAAGGAGGCGATCCCAGGAGTTAACCGTGCATCACGCTTTGCGATATCGACGGAAAGCACCATGGGAAGGACCACGATGAGCGGATTCAGCATCAACATCGAGACCAAGAGCCTGGAGAACCCCTACTTCCGCGAGGTGCTCTATACGGCGCCGCACAGCCAGTTGGTCGTCATGACGTTGCAACCGGGCGAAGAGATCGGTCTGGAGCGGCACGAGGCGGGCGACCAGTTCGTCCGCGTCGAGTCTGGCCAGGGCGAAGCCATCATGGACGGCGAGCGGCATGCGCTGAGCGATGGCATGGCGATCGTCATCCCCGCGGGAGCAGAGCACAACGTGATCAATACATCCGCAACGAATCCACTGCACCTGTACACCGTCTACTCGCCGCCCGAGCATCTCGATGGCACGGTGAACCGGACAAAGCGGGATGCCGAGGAATACGATCGAGTTCGTCACGGGTAGCAACTCGCCAAACTCATGGGGCTGGTTGCATTTCCCTCCCGTCACTCGCGCTTATCGGGGCGAACGGAGTTCCGCTCCGATCACCACCACCGCCCAACTTACGCCTGCGCCGAGGAACACCGCGCGCACCAGGCTCGGAAGTGAAGGGTATCTCCGCATCATGATTCGCGGGGGAACATACGCACGAACTCTGCGCCAGATTGCAACCCGAAGATGAGGAGAGCACCCCGATGAGCGCGATCGACCTGCAGCGATTCACGGATGATGGTCAGCCTGAAACCGGTGGCCCAGTGGGGGCTTTGCGGGAGCCGCTGCCGCTGACCCGGCGGCGCGTCCTCCGCATCGTTGGTGGAACGGGCGCGATCGTTGCGGTCGCGGCGGTCGCGGGCGGGACCGCGCGCGCCGTCGACCGGGGCGTCTTCGCCACCGGTGAGGGTCCGGCCTATGCCGCGTGGCTGGAGAAAGGCGGCGAGGGGCCGCTCAGCCTCGTTCGCGCGGCAGTCCTGGCGTCCAACGCCCACAACACCCAGCCGTGGCTCTTCCGTGTCGAGCCGACTGGCATCGACCTCTTCACCGACACTACTCGTGGCACGGGCGCGAACGACCCGCTCGGCCGCGAGTTGGTCATCTCGCTCGGTTGCGCCCTCGAGAATCTGCTCCTCGCCGCCGCTCCCAATGGGTTCCTGGCCACGCCCACGCTCTTCCCGGACCCTGTTGAGCCGAACCACGTTGCCCGCGTCGCGTTGACCGCGGCGGAGCCTACCGGTTCGCCGTTGTACGACGCGATCCCCAACCGCCATACCAATCGCGCCGCGTACACCGGGGCCCCGATCGCGGCCGAAACCCTGGCCGCGATGACGGACCTCAACGATACGGCCGATGTGGACGTCGTCTGGCTCACCACGCCGGAGGAAAAAGCGTCGTTCGGCGCCTTGACGATCGCGGCCACCGAGGCTTTCATCGCCGACACCGAACAGTCGGTCGATAGCTTTGCCTGGTGGCGAAGCGACTGGGACGAGCTCCAGCGTCTCAAAGACGGCCTGACGCTCGATGCGGCGGGACTGCCGGCCCTCACCCGGGCCTTCGTCAAGATGATGCCGGATATTTCCCGCGCCGAGAGCGATCAGGCCTGGCTGAAGGCCACCCGGGATCCGCAGCTCGCCACGGCGGCGGCGTTCGGCATCGTCGTCGCCCGCGACCACCAGTCGGCCGCTCAGTGGATCCAGGCCGGAAAGCTCTTCCAGCGATTGCATCTGTGGGCCACCGCCGAGGGGATGGCGATGCAGCCGCTCAATCAGATGGTCGAGCGGCGCGACCGCGAGCTGTCCGTCGGCCTCGCGCCGGAGATCGGATCGGCGCTGGATGCGCTGATGCCCGAGCCGGGCTGGCAGGCGTTGATGCCCTTCCGCATTGGCTATCCTGCCGAGCCGGCGCTCAAGAGCCCGCGCCGGCCGGCCGCCGAGGTTGTAATGGCGTGACGCGTGGAGAAGGATGGATGACGTTGGCCAGGCCGCCCCGCCAGTCCGTTCTGGGCTGGCGGGAAACGTGGTTGGGGGCGAGAAAGGACGAATGATGCGATCGATCGTGCGGAAGGTGCTTGGCGCCGTCGTGGCGGTGGTCCTTGTGGCGGGCGCCGTGATTGGCATTGGACGCGCCATGTACGATCGGCGACTGGACGCCGATGTCAGTGCCCTTCTCGCCGCGAGCGCGGATCGTGAGTCGCGAGTGATCACCGAAGCCGACCTCGCCGCCCTCCCCGAGCCGGTGCAACGCTGGCTGCGCTGGGCCCAGGTCGTTGGGAAGCCGATCCCCGCCACTATTCATCTGAAACAGACCGGGCGTTTCAAGCTATCAGAAACCGGGGGATGGTTACCCTTCACCGCGGAAGAAACCTACACCACTGATCCTCCGGGCTTCGTCTGGAAAACCTCGATGCAGATGTTCCCGCTGGTGTCGATCATTGGCCGGGACCAGTATGTCAATGGGCACGGGAGTATACAGATGCGCGTCCTCGGCATCGTGCCGGTGGCCGATGCCGCTGGGCCGGCGATGGATCAAGGAGCGTTGCTGCGCTACCTGAACGAGACGATCTGGTTCCCGGCGGCGGCCCTCACCCCGTACATCACCTGGGACGCCATCGACGCCACCTCGGCCCGCGCCACCATGAGCCACGGTGGGGTGACCGCTTCGGCGACCTTCATTTTTGATGAGCAAGGCCGCCCCGTGGACATGCTGGCGGAACGGCAGGATTTGGGCAGCGGTCAACTCCAGTCCTGGTCGACGCCCCTTACGGCCCACGGCGAGTTCGAGAACATCCGCGTCCCCGTCGCGGGAAGAGCACTCTGGCGATATGAACGCGGCGACTTTCCGTACATCGAGCTTCAGGTCACCGACATCACATACGATCGGCCGTCTAAGGGTTCCTAACGTCAGGCTGGCGCCGCCGCGATCGGAGCGCGTTTCGCCGGGAACGCGCACAATGGCGCACGCGCGTTACCCTGGGCCCGCAGGCGCCGTGACTGGACGCGCGAAGCGCCGAAGACCGTTGCGCCGGAGGCCACGCCTTGCCGAGCCGCTCCTTGCGGGCAGCCGCGAGTCACCGTCAATCCCTGAAGGAGCGACTCGCGCTGGCGCTCCTCGCCTTCCCTGCGCTCGTGGTCATCGGGACCGCCGGCTATATGATCATCGAGCGATGGCCCTTTTCCGATGCCCTCTTCATGGCGGTTACCACCATCACCACGGTCGGATTTGGCGAGGTGCAGCCACTTTCCGAAAACGGCAGGCTCTTCACGATCCTGTTGCTGCTCGTCGGTCTTGCCTCGCTCTGGTATGGGCTGAGCGTCCTGGTGAGCGTGGTGGTCGAAGGGGAGATCGGGCTTCGCTGGGAGGAACGGCGCATGGAACGCCAGGTGGATCAGATGCGTGACCACCACATCGTCGCCGGCTTTGGCCGTGTTGGGCGCCAGACGGCCCTGGCCCTACGCGACCTGGGGCATCCGGTGGTCGTCATCGATGCCGATCCGGCCGCGATCAGTGACGCTGTTGCCACCTCGTTTCTGGCGGTCGAAGGGAATGCCGCTGAAGACGCGACGCTTGTTCGTGCAGGCATCGAACGGGCTGCCGGATTGATTGCCGCGCTCGGGAGCGACGCCGACAACGTCTTCGTGACGCTCTCGGCGCGCGCCCTGAATGCCACGCTGCCGATCGTCGCCCGCGCCAACGACGGCAGCGCCGGGCCCAAATTGACTCGCGCGGGCGCCACCCAGGTCGTTTCGCCCTACAGCATGGCCGGCCACCAGATGGCCCGGTTGGCGGTGCGGCCAGACACGGTCGACTTCATCGAAAATCTCTTCTCGGGGACGTCTGGCGCTCTCGTCGTCGAGGACGTGCGCGTCGATCCTCATTCTCCGCTCGCCGGCCTGACGATTCGGGAGGTGGAGCAGCGCGTGCCCCATGCCGTCTTCATCGCGGTGCTGCGGAATGGCGTCTCGATTTCGCCGTTGCTGCCGGACTTCGCGTTCGCTAGCGGCGACCGGATCGCCGCCATCGGCATCGAAGCGAACCTGCAACTCCTTGAGGACTATTCGCAAGACCCGGCGCGATGAGAGAGATCCATGGCATCCGCCGCCGCGCCGCCCTGGCTGGCGTGCGGAGCTTGAAGCGCCAGAGCCGTGAGTGAGCTGCGGCCCAGTCTCGGCCTGGCCAGCCTCACCTTCTACGGCGTCGGCCTCATCCTGGGCGCCGGGATCTACAGCATCCTGGGGGCGGCGGCCGGCGTCGCCGGAGAGGCGGTCTGGCAATCGTTTCTGGTCGGGAGTTTGGCCGCGCTGCTGACCGGGCTCTCCTACGCCGAGCTGGCCACCCTCTTTCCGCGCGCCGGCGCCGAGTACGTCTATCTGCGGGAAGCCTGGCCCCGGCTGTCATGGCTGCCCGGCACGATGGGATGGCTGCTCGCGGTGGCCGGTGTGGCCACCACTGCCACGGTGGCCATGGCGTTTGCTGGCTACGCCTCCCTTTTCGTCGCGCTCCCTTCGTGGATGATCGCCGTGGCGCTCGTCGTAGCGGCGGTTGTGGTGAATCTGGCCGGCATTACCGAGGCGAGCTGGGCGAACATCGTCTTTACGCTCGTCGAGGCGTCCGGCCTGGTGGCGCTCATTCTGATCGGCGCGCGCGAGCCCGATTTCTTCAGCGTGTTTCTCACCCGACCGCACGCGGGCGTTCTGGTAGGAGCGGGACTCATCTTCTTCGCTTACCTCGGCTTCGAGGACATCGCCAACCTCGCGGAAGAGGCGAAGAACCCCGCGCGCGACATTCCACGGGCGATCCTGATCGCGGTGGCCGTCTCCACCATCTTGTACATCCTCGTGGCCGCGGCCAGCGTGGCGCTTCTCCCGCCGGCGAAGCTGGCGGAGAGCGCCTCGCCCCTGGCCGATGCGATGCGGGTGGGCGCGCCCGAGCTTGCCGGCGCCCTGGGCGGCGTGGCGCTTTTCGCCACCGCGAACACCGCGCTGATCACCATCACCGTGGGCAGCCGCATGCTCTTCGGCATGGCGCGCGGTGGCGATGCGCCGTCCTTCCTCGCCCGCACGCACGGCGCGCGTTTGACGCCGGCGGCGGCCATTCTCGTCGCTGGTCTCGGCGCGCTCCTTTTTTTGCCAATGGGCGGTGTTGGCCTAGTCGGCAGCGTGGCCTCGGCTCTGGCGCTGGTGGCCTTCGCATCGGTAAATGCCGCGCTGCTGCGTTTGCGGTACACCTTGCCCCAGGCCGAGCGGCCATTCATCGTGCCCCTGCGCATCGGTCGCGTGGCGTTGCCGGCGGCGCTGGGGCTGGTCACCGTGGGGTTGCTGTTGACGCGGTTCGAGATGAGAGTCTACGTGGTCGCCGCCGCCGCGCTCGCCATCGCCTTCGTCATGCAAGCCCTCCCCTGGAGCCGGTCCAGATCGGGTGCAAAGGTCTAGTTGTTGGTCAGCAAGGAGATGAGAGTGCCTTCGGAAACCGCCGCCGGGCGACGGCAATGGCCCCCCGTCATGACGGCGGACAACGCGGTGCGCCTGATCGAGCCAGGTCACCGCGTCTATCTGCACGAGGTGGCAATGACGCCGCACGAGCTACTCGAGGCGCTCGTGCGCCGCGCGGGCGAGCTCTCGGAGGTCGAAGTCGTCGCCTTGCATACCGAGGGTTCGGTGCCGCACGTCGCTCCCGGGTTGCAAGGCCACATTCGCCACAACGCGCTCTTCGTTGGCGCCAACGTGCGCGAGGCGGTCAATGATGGCCGCGCCGACTACACCCCCGTCTTCCTCTCCGCTGTGCCAGAGCTCATCATGAGTGGGCGATTGCGGCTCGACGTGGCGTTCCTGCAAGTCTCGCCTCCCGACCGCCACGGATTCTGTCGCCTCGGGACATCAATCGCCTGCGCGCGGGCCGCGGCCGATCACGCGCGCGTTGTGATCGCGCAGGTCAATCCAAACGTGCCGCGCACGCTCGGCAATTCGGCCGTCCATGTCAGCCGCTTCGCCGCGATGGTTGAAGCCGACCGCCCGCTGCCAACCATCGCTTCCTCGCCGATGTCCGAAGTCGAGCGGCAGATCGGCGAGCAGGTGGCGACGCTGGTTCCGCATCGGGCCACGCTCCAGATCGGGATCGGGTCGATTCCCGACGCGGTGCTCTCCTGCCTCACCGACCGCGAGGACCTCGGCGTCCATACCGAGATGTTCTCGGACGGGTTGCTGGCCCTGGCCGAGGAAGGCATCATCACGAATCGCTACAAGACGACCTGGCGGGGCCGCATCGTCACCTCCTTCGCCCTGGGCAGCCAGCGGCTCTATGACTTCGTCGATGCCAACCCGTTCGTCGAGTTTCATCCGTCTGACATCGTGAACGACGTGCGCGAAATCCGGCAGATCGCGCTGATGACCTCCATAAACTCCGCCATCGAAGTCGATCTCACCGGCCAGGTTGTGGCCGACTCCATCGGCGAGCGCATCCACAGCGGGATCGGCGGGCAGATGGATTTCGTCTCCGGGGCCAGCATGGCGCCGGGAGGAAAGGCGATCATCGCCCTGCCCTCGACCGCGCGCAACGGCGCCATCTCTCGCATTGTGCCCACCATTCAGCCGGGGGCCGGCGTGGTCACCACCCGCGGCCACGTGCAGTTTGTCGCGACGGAATATGGGATGGCCGACCTGAGCGGTCAACCGCTGCGCCGGCGCGCTGAGCTGCTGATCTCGATTGCGCATCCCGACGCCCAACCCGAATTGCGCGCCGCGGCCGTGCGCCGCCATTTCTCGATACCGACCGACCACACGGCGGGTCGGCAGGGTGGTGCTCAGTTAGTCTGAAGTCTGATCAAGTTTCGTTTGCGTGCCGTTCAACGTGGCCGCAGATGGAGTGATGGGGAATCGCCCGCGCAGGAGATGAAGCCAGTCAACGCGCATCAGGAGAACGATGCCGACGAATCCGGCGATCTGGAGCGCGACCATTCCCCACCCGCCGATACGTGAACCGAACACGTCCCGCAACGAACGATCGGCGGCATTGGCGGCGCTGACCCAGAGGAGATAGCTGACGAATCGGGCAACGCCGAAGACGGCCAGAATTGGCGGCAGCGGCGCGCGGGCCAGCCCAGCGGCTACGAAGAGATGATTGCTCGGCACCGGACCGAGGGCAAACAGGGCGAGCGAGGGGAGGGCCAACGCGGGCCGGCTTTCCAATGTCGTGACGAGCGCTTCGACGTTCGCGCTCCAGGCGGCGGGAATGAATCGCGCCCCGAAGGCTCGACTACCCAGGGCGAGGATGGCACGGCCCGTGGTCGCGCCCATTGCGCCCACGATGGCCAACGGGACGACCGGCAATCCCTGGTAGAGGTGGAAATAGGCCAGCACCGACCAGGTCGGCGGCATGAAGGCGGGAACCGCGTTCAGCGCGACGGCGAGCAGCCACACCAGGAGCCAGCTCATGGTTTCGTCAATGCTGCTTGCATGTCATTCGCCCCTCGGGGGAGAGCATACCGCTTCCCGGGAGAGACGCGGTCCGAACGAAGCGCGGCCGTTCGATCCCTCCAGACGGCGCTGAACCCCAAATCCGCGTGAAACGGGCCTTCTAGCGGCGCGGCAGGGTTTTCCCACCCTAACGGGTAGGGCGGAACTACCCCGTGAAGGGCAACGACCCTATCCCTCTCAGGGGGGTGCGATCGCAGGCCCAGCCGTAGGCTGAACGTGGATCGACGCCCATTCACCTGCTTGAGGCGTCGTCGATCGGCAAGACGTCTCCGGTTGCACGGGGTGAATCAGGCGAAACACGCCATAAGGAGGCAGAGGATGAACAGGGTTTCCACGGGACTGATGACCCGGCAACGAACCTGGATATTGACCGCGATCAGTGTTGCGATCTTTGTATTGTTAAGCTGGATCTTCGCCGATGGGCTCCTTGGCGGACCCCTCTGGAACAGCGAGGAATGGGTCTCCTCGCCGCTGATCACCTACCTCCTCATCGCGGTGATCGTGCTGGCCGGGTGGCGCCAGGCGCAAAGCATCCCCGAGTCGGGCGTCGCGCTTCCAGCTGCCGAGACGGTTGTGACCCCGGGCCAGGTCAACGATCCGCTGCGCTGGCGGCTGCTGCTGGGGAACGTGTGGTTGGCGCTGATCTGGTTGCCTATCCGCTTCTTTGTCGGCCGTGACTGGCTCTCGGCCGGGTGGCACAAGGTCACCGATCCGGAGTGGACGCAAGGCGGGGCCGCACTGCAAGCCTATTGGCAGCGGGCGGTGGCCATTCCCGAGCAGGGCCGGCCGCCCATCACCTACGATTGGTTCCGCCAGTTCCTGCAGTACATGCTCGACAACGGCTGGTACACTTGGTTCGCCAAGCTGGTGGCTTGGGGCGAGGTGCTCATCGGCATTGGCCTGCTCGTCGGCGTGCTGGTCGGCATTGCCGCGGTCTTCGGCACGGTCATGAACTTTAGCTTCATGCTGGCCGGATCGGCCTCGAGCAATCCTGTCCTCTTCGGTCTCGCGGTTCTCCTGGTGCTCGCCTGGAAGGTGGCCGGGTTCTGGGGACTTGACCGTTGGCTGCTGCCGATGCTCGGCACGCCGTGGGGCAAGGAGACGGCTCGGCCAGTTGAGCGAGTGGCGCCAACCGATGGAACCCTCGCTCCCGGGCGGGGATGATCGATCGTTGGGCCGGGACGTGAGCCTCTGAGCCTGGATGTGTTCCGGGGAGTCTATCGCCAACGGGAACCGCTTCTCTGAGCTAACCACGCCGAGGGACCATTTACAGACCAGACAACCGAGAAAGGCGGGGGGGGTTGTTTCC
>JBBRVX010000076.1:0-20839 GCA_038246475.1 Thermomicrobiales bacterium
CCGAGGGGCACTGGAAGCGCCTTGCCCCCTGAGACCGAGAGGCGCAGCGATGCGCTCGCGATGTCTGGCTCCAGTGGCCGACATGGGGTGGGCTCGAAAAGTTGACCAAAAGCGCAGATGCAAACTGACCCACGACCGAATCGGGCGGAGCAGGGCGAATTTGGCTGCTGCCTCCGCCGCGAGAGAACGCCCGACAGCATTGACGAGCCGCCCGGCACGCGCAGCCTCGCGGTCTCCTATGTGAACGAGGCCGGGGAGCGCATCTTCATCGTCCATTCTTACCTCAGGCCCGACGGCAGCATTGGAGGCAGATGTGGAGGGGAGGGCATTTGGCAGAGGGGCGGTTGGAAGCAATTCGCGCGGTCGTCGGACGGGATAGTCAGATCAGGAGCCAGGGCACCCCAATGTCGCGTGGAGGCAGGCGGCGTCGGAAGCCCCGGCCGCGCGATAGCCAACCAGTGCCTGGCCGACGTGGATCAGGCCGATTCCCAGGCGATGGCGCAGGTGGGTCATCACGCGCGCCGGGACGTCGCTGCCGCGATCGATCGGGACGTGGGCTCGGCGCTGGCCGCCAAGCTCCGCGATGTGGTGGCGGATGGCGACGGCAAGCTCCCAATCGCTACGATGCATGAAGGTCTCCCGCCGCTCTGGGCTGGCTCAGCGATTCGTCGTCCCTGGCAGGCAGGGAATTCCCACGCCTACGAACCGGTCGTGGCATCCGCCGCATCAAGCCGTCGCAGCGCTTCCTCGATGTCGATCTCGCCGCGCTCGACCGCTTCCAGGACGGCGAGACGCACGCCGTCGTCGTGCGCTGTCGGCTGCGCCGTGTCCGAGTTGGCCTCGATGTTGGCGAGCTCGGCCTCGCGGCGCGGCCCATGCTCCGGATGACGCATCGATTCGGGTGGCGACCCTGGCTGCTCTGACGATGTGGGAGGCGACGGCGGGGCATCCTCCGTCTGCAGCGCAAGGCTGGGGGCGGGGGCCGATGTGCGCTCCACGTCGGCAAACCCGGCGGTCAGATCGCCGCTGACGGTGGTGATTTCGACGCGCGGGCCGCGATTGCCCGTACCCGCCTGCCAGAGGCGGCGGTCGGTCTGGCGAAAGGGCGCGGCGACCCGCGCATCGCCGGAGATTGTCTGGAAGGCGAGGGTCGCGGCTGGCTCCTCCCCATCAGCCGGTGATCGCAGCGTGAGGCGGACATCGCCGCTGGCTGTCTGGGCGCGGAAGGGCCCCTCGCCGTGCAGCACGGCGTCGAGCACGAAATCGCCGCTGGCGGTCTGGGCCTGACACCCTTCGACCTGGGCCGCGGAGATCCGCACGTCGCCACTGGCGGTATGAGCGCTAAGGCGGCCGCTCGTGCCCTCGGCGACCAGGTCGCCGCTCGCGCTTTTCAGCGTCAGCTCCCCGCCCGTGCGGATGGCCCGCACGTCGCCCGACATCGTCTGGAGGGCGATCTCGGCCCTGATGCCTTCGACGCGAATGTCGCCGGAGGCGGTGGAGATCGCGATCTGGCCGCGCATTGCCACGGGAACCTCAATGGCGATATCGGACCCGCCGTGATACCCGCCGCCGAGGTGCACCTTGCCCGGCCTGCCCGGGGACCAAGGTCCGCCGCGCCCAAAGGCCCGCGTGATCTGCCCGATGACGGCATCGACATCGATATTGATGTCGCTACGGACGTCAGCCCACCCCCCGCACAGGTTTGGATTCGACCGGACCTCGATCCGGTTGCAGCGGGCGTCGATGATCAACTCGGACTCCGCGTCATCGAAATCTCCGTGGAAACCGGCATCGCCATGGGTAATCAGCACGTCGACGCGATCGGCGGCACGCAGGGTGACGTCGCCGTTGGGGATGTGGACCTCCAGGACGACCGGCTGGTTGAGGTCAACCGGAATCAGCTTCCGGGGGTGAGTGGGGGTATCGGTGCTGTTCATCGGATGGTTCCTCCAGGCATCGTTCGGTGCGCGGTTGCGGAGCGGCAAGCCGCCGCTATTCGGCGATGATCTCGACGCGCTGGCCGCCGTCGTCGATATCGATCAGCGCGCCACGGAAGCCAGCGCTGATGCTTTCCTTGATTGCTGCCACATCGGGGAGGTACTCGGCGCCGTACTCCTCGGCGAGGTCCAGACCGGTCTTGATCAGCGCGAGGGGAAAGGCAGCGTTGACCATCGACTTCCCGGACGAGCTCTCCGTGATCCGGATGCGAACCAGGCGCACCTCGGGGCCGCGCGGAGCCGCCCCAATACTCGGAAGCGGCGGGAGGGCGCGATCGAGGGCGTCGAGGAGGGTGGCCGTCTCCTCGACGGAAATGCCCCCTGATTCAAGCAAGCGCAAGATCTCGAGGCGTTCTTCGCGCAGTGAGTCGCGTTGCGACGGGCGGATCGCTATCGGTTCGGTCATTGGGCAAGCTCCCTGGCGAACTGGCGACGGGACGGGGGAAACGGATTCACCCGGCGAGGCGGCGGGCCGCTTCATCGGCGGTGATCCGCTGCTCCTTCAATTCCTCGAGGATGCGGCGGCGCTCCTCGCGGGCCTGGTTGCGGGCCTCGCGGGGAGAGACGCGCGGGTCATCCTCCCCGCCGGCCGGAAAGCCCATCGCCCGCAGGGCGTCATCAAGCCGCGCGCGCACCGTTGGGTAGGAGATGCCGAGCTCAGCCTCGACGTCCTTGATGATGCCGCGGTTCTTGACGAAGACCTCGACGAAGGCGAGCTGGTCGGCGCCGAGGCGCTGGAAGCGCCCAAGCTGGAAGCGCCCCTCGATCTGCGTATCGCAACTCCCGCAGTGGAGCCGCGTCACGGCCATCTCATCGCCACACACGGGGCAGTGGCCGATAACTGGATGCAGCGTCACCGGTTGGGCTCCTCCATTGCGCAGATCCACTGACATCACTCCGCCGATCGGGCCGCTTGACTTCATCGCCTCGCGATTGCATTGAAAAAATACATTGAGATATTCATTTTGTCAATACCAACATTGATTTCGAAGTCCGCCGAATTGCCCTCGCCCCGGCGACGACGCAAGCTTGTTCCAGATTGATGCTGGCCATGCGCGGGAAGATGCGCGACATTCAGGCCTCTGACCACGCACTGATCGACGCGGATGCGGCTCTGGTGTCGCTGCCGTGATCCATCACGCTGGGGGCAGCGCGCTGACCGAGGTGTTCTTACGGCGTACGCGGCGGCATGCTCACGAAAATGAGTAATTTTGCCAATGTGCTTTATGGACCCGAATCGTAGGCTCCGGAACGTGACGCCGCGGTGGCGTTCGCCGCGGGGCGGACCGGTGAAGGCCCGCTCCTGCCTGGTTCGTCGTCATGAGGAGGAGCACACCAATGGATGGGAAAACGTTCGATGCCTGGACCCGGCGCCGTCTTGGCCTGGCCGCCGGAAGTGTGATGGCGAGCCTGCTGGGACTAGCCCCCCTCGCCGGAGTCACTGCCAAAAAGAAAAAGAAGAACAAGGGTAAAAGGAAGAAGCCAGCATTGCCGCTGCCAACCGGCCCCACCTGTTCGGATGGCGTCAAGAACGGCAGCGAGACCGATGTCGACTGCGGGGGACCGACCTGCCCGCGCTGCGCCAGCGGCCGGAGCTGCGCGAGCAACACCGACTGCGCCACGGCCCGCTGCGGCGACGCTCAGGGCAACGGCATAAGCTGCCAGGCGTGCACCAGCGATGGCATTTGCGGCAGAGACGGCAACGGGGGATGCCTCTGTGACCGCCCAACGGGCGCTTGCTACACGGATCTTACCCCGACCACCTTCGTGAATAGCTGCGCGGCCTGTCCTCCTGGCACGATCTGCCGCGATTACTTCGAGGGCGCGGCCTGCATCCCGCTCTGCGGGGGGTAAGGCAGAGTTCAGAGTGCCCACAGGGGATCTGGGGTCGACTGCCCAGTTCCCCTGCTCGATCAAGTGGGATGGATGGTGAGAGACGACCCGGAGCCGCGCCAGCACGCCGCACCGCTGCTCCGGGTCACCGAACCGGGCGCCAGACCTGCCCCCAGGGCACCGCGTGCTGCAAGGGTGGCCCTGGCGGACAATCGGCCTGTTTCGTGCTGGAAAATGGCCAATGCCCGGGCCCACCCCTATAACCGCCACAAAACAGTGATCACGAGCGGAGGCGGCGCGATGCAGCCGAGCGGCCCGTCCGACAGGACGGGCCGCTCGGGCCGATTTCGCTTGCCTCAGGTGAGACAGATGTAGACGCTGCGCGAGACCACGGCGAAACCGAGCTTGGCGGCGACCTTCTGGGAGGCGAAATTCTCGATGCTGGTCCCCCAGACCGGGATTTGGCCAGCCGCCTGGATATCGGCGCAGACCAGCGCCGCGGCGGCGGTGGAGAGCCCCTGGTTGCGCCAGTCCTCGCGGGTGACGATGCCCACGTCGGCGCAACGATCGCCGCGGCCACCGATGAAGGCGGCCGCCACCAGTTCGCCATCGACGATCGCCCCGGCGGCGGCGCCTTCGGCGATCTGCGCGGCGGCGCTGCCGAAGCGCCAGTCGACCATGTTCAGAGGGAGGGTGGCGGCCTCCATGAGCGGGATGTCCGCCGCCATCAGCCGGCGGACCGCGTCGTGCGGCCAGGCCGCGACCGGCCGCGGGAGCTGATAGTACATCTCCTCCGTGTGCGTGCAGGCATGGCCGGTGGCAGATGCGAACAACGCCGTCAATGGCAGCGCGATCGCCTGGGAGGCATTAACGCAGGACCACTCCACCAGATCGCGCAGCAGGCGCCAGATCGCCTCGGGGTCGTCGCCATACGCGGACGGCTCGTCCGGAACCTCGTGCGGAATCACCAGGGCCGCTCGGTGATGCGGCGGCAGGGCGTCGACAATGGCGCGGCAGAGCCCACGCCGCAGGCGATGCACGCTCATGATCGTCTCAGCGCTCTCGCCAATGGCATCGGCAAGCAGGTCGCGTCCGGGTTGGTCCAACAGTAGCATGATCGAGCTCATGGGTGATTGTCCCGCAAGGCGCCACAGGGTTGCTTGCCACCTAGCGCTCTCGGATCAATTGACGCCGTGGTCAGTTTCGTGCGATCTCTACCATTGTTGAAACGTTGTGGTATGGGTCCGTGTGGCCGCGGAGTGGGCCGCCGCCTTCACGCGCACCGGATGGGAACTCAGGGGTTCGCCCCCGCATTCCTGATTGCACGGGGTTCCATTCCTGATTTTCGTTGGACGAAACGATGGGTTGAGTGGTGAACAATGGCACGAGGGGTTAAGGAAATGATGACGTCAGCGCGTGGCGGGAGCCGGCAGCGGCGATTGTCAGACATCCCGGCGTTCCCTAGCTGCCTGCGCGAATGGGCGGTCGAAGGGGCGGCGAACGCGTTTGTCATCGTCGATCTCAACGCCCCGGACCAGCCTGTGGTCGATGTCAACGCGGCCTTCGAACGCGTGACTGGCTACAGCAAGGACGAGGTGTTGCAGCGAAATTGCCGCTTTCTGCAAGGGCCAGGCACCGACCCTGCCGCCGTGGCCCAGATGCGGGAGGCGATCGCCGCCCGAGCGGAGACCACCGTCGTGCTGCGTAATTATCGCAAAGATGGCAGCCCCTTCTGGAACGAGCTCTACCTCTCCCCGATTGCCGCCGCCAATGGCGTCGTGACGCACTATGTCGGCGTGCAAACCGACGTCAGTGCGCGGGTGCGGGCCACCGAGCTTGAAGTCGCGCTTGCCGCCGAAAAGCAATCCAGCCGGCTTAAGGATGTCTTCCTCGCCACGGTGAGCCACGAATTGCGCACGCCGCTGACCGCGATTGCCGGCTACGCCGAGCTCCTGGGCTTGGGACAACTTCCGCCGGAACAGGCCGACGATGTCGCCCACCTCCGCCGCAGCGCGGCCCACCTGCTGGGGTTGATTGACGACGTGCTCTTGCTCACCTCACTTGCGGCCGGCCGCGAGGTCCTTTCCCAACGCCCGGTAGCGGTGAGGGAACTGGTGACTTCCGTGATCGCTGCCGAGGGGAGCGCCGCCGAGGCCAAGGGCCTCTCCCTGGAAGCGACGGTTCCGGCGACGCTCACCGCGTGGAGCGATACTGCTGTGCTGCGTCGGGTGCTGCGGATACTCATCGGCAACGCCGTCAAGTTCACTAACGCGGGGTGGGTGCGCACGACCGCCCGGGAGACGGCGGCTGGGGTCGAGGTAGTCGTCGAAGACAGCGGGCCCGGCATCGCGCCGGAACGCCTCTCCCAACTGTTCACATCGTTTCAGCACCGGGAAGACGGATTGGCACGGAAACATGGGGGCGCCGGTTTGGGGCTGGCCATCGCCAGGCAATTGCTTGATCTGCACGGTGGTCTGCTCCAGGTCGAGAGCCGTGTGGGACACGGCAGCCGGGTCACCATCCTGCTCCCGGGTGTTCCAGCCACGCGCCATCAGATCACAGGACGCGACGAGCCGGCGTTGCGCGAGAAGGCGGGGGCCATCTCGCGGCAGCAGCGGCAGCCCCGGGACGTGAGCGCTGAGTGCCGGATCAAGGGGATGCCGACCACCAATCCTTGAGCCATCGACTGGAAGACATCGTGGAGCAGTCAGGGTGGCACGGCCTCTGCAATACGTCTCTGGAGGGCAGTTCGGCCCGAAAATCACAGGAGAAGAGGCCTTATGCAGCAGACAATTGACGCTACGCAAATCAAGCCGCATATGCCGGTGGTCTGTTCCGATGGCGGGCAGTTCGCCGAGGTCGATCACACCGACGTCAACAACACGATCAAACTGACCAAGGACGACAGTGGGCAGCACCACTGGATTCCGATGTCCTGGGTGACGCGCGTCGATGAGCACGTCCATGTCGATCGGCCCGGCCAGCAGGCCATGCAGCAGTGGTCGACGACTGACCCGAACAAGGGATAGTCAGCGTCGTCAACCGATTCGACACCACGTCGGGGCGCGGGATCATTCCCGCGCCCCGATCTGTTCATCCTATCGGAGAGTGTGTCTCCGCTGTGGCCGCGCGAAAGCCCTCCAGGGCCGACCGCAGCGATGCAAACGGCGGCAGGCTGGGAACGAACTCCATGCCCACGAAGCCGCCGAATCCGGTTCGCGCAATAGCCTCATAGATCGCCGGATACCAGAGTTCCTGCGTGTTGTCCGGATCGTGGCGACCGGGGTTGCCAGCGACGTGGTAGTGGGCAAAGGCATCGTGATGCGCCTCGATCGTGCGGATGATGTCGCCCTCCATCACCTGCATGTGATAGACGTCGTAGAGCAGCTTCACTCGCGGGGACGCCACCTTCGCGATCACGTCAAGGCCCCAGGCGGTGCGATCGCACTGGTAGCCGGGGTGATCGACCTTGCTGTTCAGGAGCTCCAATACCAGGGTTACGCCCGCGTCCTCCGCCGCGCGGGAGACGCGTGACAGACCGATGGCGCTGTTCTCAATGCCGGCCTCGTCGGCGAGCCCGTCGCGATTCCCGCTGAAGCAGATGAGCACCGGATGGCCCCACCGCTGGGCCAGTTCAATGTTGGCCAGGACCTCGCGCTCGATGCGGTCATGGTTTTCGACCCGGTTGAGTCCCGCTTCGATCGTGCCATGCCCACGATGGCTGGCGATGGCCAGGCCCGCATCGGCGATGGCCGGCCAGAGCGATTCCTCGGCAAGCTCGATGCCGTCGTAGCCCATGCTCGCGGCGGCCCGGATCAGCTCGCCGTCCGCGACGCCGCGACCGGCGAACGACCACCACGTAAACGATGCCTTCAGTTCAGCCATGCTCCTCCCTCGTACACAGACGTTGAACCCTCCCCCCGACGTTCGTTGGCGAGGGTAACAGTACATGTCCTGGTTGGGGGCTATTCGCCGAGAGTGGGAAAGAGGTCGCCTACCGCCACGGAGCGCTGGCCGAGGAGGGGTGATACCGGCATCTCGCTCCCCGCCGCCGCGACCGTCAGGTGAAACGCATCGCGGTCGAGGGTGAGGATTTCGAGCGTGCGCGAGTCAGGATCGACAATCCAGTATTCGCGCACGCCACTCCGCGCATAGAGTGCGCGCTTGGTGAAAACGTCGTGGACGCGGTTGAAAGGGCTGATCACCTCGATCAGGAGATCGGGAGGGCCCTCGACGCCTCGTTTCGCAAAGCGAGCTTTGCCATCTTCAAGAATGACGAGAATATCTGGCTGCACGGGGTCGGCGCCCTCAAAAAACACGTCGAGCGGCGCGGTGAGCATTTCCGCTCCGGCGCTTTTTGCTCGAGGGATCAGTTGGGTGATGAGCTTCATAACGACAAATGCGTGGATGTACCCCACCGGAGGAAGCTCGTACAACTCTCCCTCGATGATTTCGTAGCGTTTACCGTCGTCGGGGAGCGCGAAGAGATCGTCATAGGTCCAGGCGCCCGCCTGCTTGGTGAGTGCCATGTTCACCCCACGATTCATTGGCAACAGTGTACTGCCGGATAAGGCTGTTGCCGTGATTCATCGAGCCATCGGGCGCGGGAACGACGTGTCCACGAGGCGTTCGCCGTGTGCAACCTCACGCCGGCCGGATCTCCACGTCCGCCTCGATCTCGACCGGCATGTTCCAGGGCAACTCGGCCAACCCGACGGCCGAGCGGGCGTGCTGCCCGGCGTCGGGGCCATACAGTTCCAGGATCAGATCAGAAAAGCCGTTGATGACCGCTGGTTCGTCGCCAAAGCCTGGCGCGGCATTGACCATGCCGAACACCCGCAGCCAGGCCGTCACCCGGTCGAGGTCGCCCAGCTCGCGGTGCAGGCTGCCCAGGATGGCGAGCGCGGTCAGACGCGCCGCCTGGTATCCCTGATCGACGGTAAGGTCCGCTCCCACCTTGCCGAACGGCCCGATCAGCGCCCCATCAGGCCCCTGCGGCCCGTGGCCTGAGACGTAGGCCCGGTCGCCGCGAACCCGCACGAAGCTGAATGGCAGCCGCACGTCCGGAGGTAGCTGGGGAGCTGGCGGAAGGGTCAATCCCAGCGCATTCAGCTTGCCTTCAATTGTTGTCATCACGGACCTCCTCATGCGCCAGGTTTGCTCCTCGCCCAAGTGAAGATGTGGCGCAGGCCCTCGATCGTGATTCGCACGCCTGAGGCCGCACCTGAGTCTGGAGTATCGGGCGGGGAGAACGGGTCCGTCGATCTCCCCCCGGCCCCAACGGCCACCATGGCTCTAGAATCACCACATGACACAGACAGCATCCGTGAGCGAACCGAAACACCCGTACGAAACCCGGCTGGCGACCGCAACGGCCAGCTACGCGCAGGTTAACGCTCGCTGGAACCTCGTGGCCAACGTGCGCCTGGTGGCGTTTCTCGCCGCCGTCGCCGCCGCAGCCTGGGGCTTGTGGGGGCGCGCTCCCCTGGGCTGGCTATTGGCCGGGTTGCTGCTCGCCCTCTTCATCCTCCTGGCGACCTATCACGCTCGATTGGGGCGGGAGCGCGACCGGCTGGCGACTCTCCGCGCCATCGAGGAGGACGCCATCGCCCGCATCGATCGCCGCTGGGCCGATCTCCGTTCGCCCTGGATGCCGTCCGTCCCTGCCCAGCATCCCTATGCCACCGATCTCGATATCGTGGGCCGGGCCTCACTCGTGCACCTCCTCGATACCACCGCGACGCGCATGGGGCACGAGACGCTGGCCGCCTGGCTCCTGGCGCCTGCCCCGGTGGCCACGGTGCTTGCCCGGCAGGGAGCCGTGGCGGAGCTCGCCCCCCGCCTCGATGAGCGGCAGGAGCTGCAACTGCGCGGGCGCGCCGCCGCGAACGACGAGGCCGATCCAGAGCCATTTCTCGCCTGGGCCGAGGGGCCGGACGGCTTCGGCGCGCGGGCGTGGTTGCGCCCTTATGCCTGGATCGGGCCGATTGCCTTCCTCATGCTTGTGCTTTTGCATGGAACCGGCGTCATTGGTTACCCCCTCTGGATCGTGCCGCTGCTGGTGAATCTGCTTATCGGGGGGACTGCCGCCCGGCAGGCCTACGCCACCATCGCCGACGTGGCCGCCGATCACCGGGCCATCGCCGCTTATGCCGGCCAGCTCGATCTGCTGGCCGAAACCACCTTCACTAATCCCCTCTTGCGCGATCTTCAGGGAAAATTGGGCAGTGGCGAGCGCGGCGCGCCGGCCATGTTGCGCCGTCTGGGCCGCCTGGCCAGCATGGCTATCCCGCCATCGTCGATCCTGTACATCCCGATCCAGGCGCTGACGATGTGGGACGTGCATGTGCTGGCCGCGCTGGAGCGGTGGAAACGAGACGGCGGCCATGCTGCCCGGCTCTGGCTGGAGACGCTGGGTGAAGCCGAGGCGCTGGCCGCGTTGGCTGGACCGCGGTACGACAACCCGGCCTGGGTCTTCCCGGCGCTCGATCCCGAAGCCAACGCCTATCGCGCCACGCTCATTGGGCATCCGCTGCTGCGTGAGGACGCGCGGGTCCGCAATGACGTCACGATCGGACCGCCGGGCAGCTTCCTGCTCGTCACCGGGTCGAACATGTCGGGCAAGAGCACCCTGCTGCGCGCCATCGGCGTGAACGCCGTGCTGGCGCAGGCAGGGGGAGCAGTCTGCGCCGCTGCGCTCTCCCTCCCCCCGGTCGAGCTCTGGACGAGCGTGCGCGTGCAGGATTCCCTGGAACGAGGGGTCTCGTTCTTCCTGGCGGAACTGCAACGGTTGAAGCTGATCGTCGACGCGGCAACGCTCGCCAACGACGGGGGCGATTCGCGCGTGATGTATCTGCTCGACGAAATCCTGCAGGGCACGAACACCGCCGAACGCGGCGTGGCCGCGCGGCGCATCATCGCCTATCTGGTCGAGCAGGGGGCCATCGGCGCCGTGTCGACGCACGACCTGGCGCTGGCCGACGATCCGCGCCTGGCGGCGACGGCGGAATCCGTCCACTTCACCGACACGGTCGGGGAGGGGCCGGACGCGCCGCCGATGTCGTTCGACTATCGCCTGCGCCCAGGCGTGGCCACGACAACGAACGCGTTACGCCTGATGCGCCTCATCGGCCTCGATCTTGAGGATGCCCCGGTTTAGGCTTCTGATTCCCGATCCTCGACGTTGGCAAAGACGCTCTGCAGCGGAAACACCGCGCCCTGGAGGAGCGGCGAGACGAACTGGCTGTCGCCAGACACCGGTCCCATGCCATGGAAGGCATCGCGATCGAGGGTGAGGACTTCGACCGTACGAGCCATCGGATCGACGATCCAGTACTCCCGCACCCCGGCGCGGGCGTAGAGCGATCGTTTTGTCAGCAGATCGTGTCCCCGGTTCGACGGGCTGAGCACCTCGATGACGAGATCGGGGGTGCCTTCGACGCCCCGGCCCTGGCCGACTGCCCGCGAGCCCGGCAGGATGACCAGAATATCTGGCTCGACCGGGTCGGCGCCCCGGAAAAAGACATCAAGTGGAGCAGTACGCAAGATCCCGCGCATCGCCGAGACAACAGGCAGGAGCAAAGCGATGAGGTTCATGATCGTCGTTGAATGGTCCCAACGCCGTGCAGGCATCTGGTAGAGCTCTCCCTCGATGATCTCGTAGCGGCGGCCATCCTCGGGCAGCGAAAAGAGATCCTCGTAGCTCCACGTTCCAGCAGGTTTGGCGATAGCCATTGAGTCCGCTCCTTCGTTCGGCCTTTCAGCCGTATGGTACGGCAGGCACACGAAGGGGACAGGTCACCCTGTCCCGCCCATGAGCACAATGCGATGGTGTGCGCTGGCGTTTACAACCCTGGGTCGATGAGGGGATTGTCGAAAACGCCGAAGATCGAGCCGATGGCGACGACGATCATCAGGATGAAGAAAAAGGCATAGAGTGCCGTGATCAATCGAATGCCGCCCATTGTCCCTCGTGCCTTTCGCCGCCTCAACCATCGTCGTCAGGTTGCATACTGTAGCGGATTCAGGCTCTTTCGTGCGGACGCAACGCGGCAGACGCACCGTGGCTGTCGCCAATGTCCTGGGTCCGGGCGGCATCGTGGGCCATTTCGGCAATGAATCTCTTCCAGGAGCGGTATTCATGCGTGTCCAGATGCAGACGGCAGACCGAGCCGCGGCGCCCGGACCTCCTCCTGACAAGGAGATGATCTGGATTCCGGGCGGCACGTTCTCCATGGGATCGAACGACCACTACCCCGAAGAAGCGCCGGCCCACCCGGTGACCGTCTCCGGCTTCTGGATCGACCGCACCCAGGTCACTAACGCCGCCTTTCGCCGCTTCGTGAAGGCGACCGGCTACGTCACCGTCGCCGAGCGGGTTCCCGACGCCGCGCTCTATCCCGGCGCGTTGCCGGAGATGCTGGTGGCGGGCTCGGTGGTCTTCAAGCAGCCGCCGGGCCGCGTCTCGATGCAGAGCCACTACACTTGGTGGGACTGGATGCCTGGCGCCGGCTGGCGTCATCCCGATGGCCCCGGCAGCACCCTCAACGGCCGGGAACGCCACCCCGTGCTCCATGTCGCCTGGGAAGATGCGGCGGCCTACGCCCAATGGGCGGGAAAGGCTATTCCCACGGAAGCGGAGTGGGAGTACGCCGCGCGCGGCGGGCACGATGGCTGGGCCTACGCCTGGGGAGAGGAGCTGGCCCCGAAGGGAAAGATGCTGGCCAACTACTGGCAAGGCGAGTTTCCCTGGCAAAATCTGGCCCTCGACGGGTTCGAGCGAACCGCGCCGGTTGGCAGCTTTCCGCCGAATGGCTATGGCCTGGTCGACATGATCGGCAATGCCTGGGAGTGGACGGCGGACTGGTACACAAACCAGCACGAGGTGCAGACCAATTGCTGTGGCGCGGCGCCCATGAATCCCACCGGGGGCACGCCCGAGGCGAGCCTCGATCCCCTCGACGCGGCGAAGATTCCGCGCCGGGTGCTCAAGGGTGGATCGTTTGCCTGTGCCGAGAACTACTGCCAGCGCTACCGGCCGGCCGCGCGGATGCATCACCCGATTGACACCGCGACAAACCACATCTCCTTTCGCTGCGTGGTGCGCCCGGAAACCAACGGGCGAGGCTAGGGCGTGTTTGCAAATAGCTGGAAGTGGGAGCCTTCCAGCTCCTACGGAGCCTTTGGATGGTATCCGTACAGATACGAACTTCGTCTTTCGAGCCTAACCAGCGCCGCTTGTGGCGCGAATATGGGTCTTGCAAACACGCCCTAGTAATCGGCAGGCTCCCTTTCCACACGCACCCGGTGCAGCACCCTCCAACCCGGTCAGGATGCCGTAGCGGTGATCCCGCGAGCAATTGCCGGTGTGAGGCAGACTGAGAGGCGTGAGGCTTTTCGCCGGGGAGAGATCAATTGAGCAGGGGCGCGGACCTTATCGATGTGGAGTTGGCCGTCCGGGCAGACGACTGGGCGGAAGGCCCGCTCGATGCGCCGGTGACAGTCATCGAGTATGGCGATTACGACTGTTCTGACACGCGGCGGGCGGAGCCGATGATCCAGGAGTTGCGCGCATCGTTGGATGATGGCGTGCGCTTCGCCTTCCGGCATTTTCCGCTCCAGGATAAGCACCCGCGCGCCTTCGCGGCGGCGGCAGCCACCGAGGCGGCTGGGGCGCAGGGAGCATTCTGGGCGATGCACGAGGCGTTGCTGGCGCACCCGAAGGCGCTGACCAGCGCTGATCTTATTGGTCTGGCCACCGATCTCGGGCTCGATGGGGATCAGTTCGCGGCCGATTTGGAAGAACACCGCTACGCCTCCGCGGTGGAGGAGGACTTGGCCAGCGCCGCTCGGCTTGGGGTTGGCAGCTCGCCGACCTTCTTCGTCAACGGCGTGCAGTACGACGACCAGCACGATCCCGCCGCGATTCGGCGCGCGATCGACGAGGCGTTGGCGGCCGCCAGGTAGCGCCTGCACGGCCCTCTCAACCCGATTTACAACACCCTCGAGATCGGCCAGATCCTGCCGAATACGTCCCGCGAGAACCGCGTCGCGGCCGATCACAGGGGAACCCCGTCTCGTTGGATGACGCGCAGCAATGAGGCTGAGCAGGCTCCCACATCGACCAGGTTGACGGCGATCTCTTTGTCGGTATCCATGGCCACGCCGATTACCCGGAACGTGTCGTCGGGGTCGATGCCCCAGGCCGCAATGTCGATGTCCGACCAGGCGGTGAAACAGCCCGGGTGGACCAGAGAGCCGAAGACCACCACGCGCTGGGCTTGAAACGCCTGGCGCAGGCGCGCCGCCGCCTCCCGGGCCACGACCCAGGCGAGTTCTTCCCTGGCCGCGACCGCCTGCTGCTCGCGCCGGTGGCGCTCCCAGGTGGTGGCGCGATAGGCGGCTATCTCTTCCGCGCTGAGCTCGCTTGCCGTTGCCATTGGTCTTCCCCAATCACCCTATCACTCCGTTCGGTACGGCGCCTCGCTCTGGACATCACCGACAAAGTCGGGGAGATTCGTGTGCCCCAGCATCTGTCGGATCGCCGCGTTCTCGCCGGTGTGATACCAGTAGTGGTAGATCGTGCGCAGCAGGCGCGAGCCAACCGCGAATCCGGCCGGCTGGCCATTGCGGGTGGCTTGGGTCAGAAGAGTTTCGGTAGTCACGGCATCCAGCCAGGGATCGGCGGCGGCGGTGATCGCCTGCCAGGCCTCCTGCATCTCACTCAGCGCGGGCGTCGAAGCTGGCGCGCCGTAAATGAAGTCTCGATTGATCTCGGGCAGCAGGAGCGCCTCTCCCTGATCGCGCAACCAGTAGCTTTGCTCCTGCCAGACGAGGTGGCCCACGTTCCAGGCAATGCAGTTCATGGGGAGGAAGCGGCGGCGCGCTTCGTCGTCGGCAACCCCTGCCAGCCCGCGCTGGAACTCGCTTCGTGCAAATCGGAGCTGGTCAACGAGAGGATGGGTCATGGCTCGCCTCCACTTGATATCGGGCCGATCGTCACCTCGATGGAACCCGCGAGCGTCTCCAGCGCCACCGGCGCCAGCTCACCGCGAGGTTATCATGGGTTGCGGCACGGCCTGGGAGTGGATGGTGCAGAGGCGCCATCCACTCCCGCCTCCACAAACTATGCCGCACAGGCAGCAACTCGCTGAGATTCGTGCCAGGCGCGGCCAGAGAGGAAAGACTCATGGACCCTTCGATGACACCGGAGGAGGTCCGGGCGATTACCGCCGAGGCCTATATCTACGCGTATCCGATGATCGCCAGCTATGGCGCCATGTTCAACCAGGCGATTGACCCCGATTCGCCAGAGTACCTTGGCGGCTTCAATGTTATTAAGAACACCTCCGTGCCTGTCTCGCCAGAGAACCACGACGTGGCCCCGAATGTCGATACGCGCCCTTCATGGGCCTGGCTCGATCTGCGTGCCGATCCCTTCGTGTTGAGCGTGCCCGCGGTTGCCCACGATCGCTATTACGCCCTGCAATGGTTCGATCTCTGCGCCGATCTCGTAGGCTCCATCGGCGTGCGCACGACCGGTTTTGCGGCCGGCAGCTACCTGATCGCCGGGCCGGACTGGGAGGGGGAAACGCCCGAGGGGATCGTTGGGGTGCTGCGCTCCGCTTCGCAATTGGCTGCCTTACGGGGGCAGACGCTGCTCGATGGCCCGGAAGACGTGACGGCCCTGACCGCCATTCAGTCGCAGTATCGCCTGGAGGCGCTGAGCCAGTTTCTGGCGCAGGTGCCTCCTCCTGCCGCGCCAGAGATCGACTGGTTGCCCTGGGAGGAGGAGGCGCTGAGGACGCGCGCGTTCCTGCCTTACCTCACCTTCCTGCTGCAGTTCTGCCAGCAGCCGCCAGCGGAAGCCGAGCTGATGCAACGCTTCGCCCGCATCGGCATCGTGCCGGGGGCCGATGTCGATGTCGCCGATCTCGACCCGGCGATGCAGCAGGCGATCGACGCTGGCGTGGCGGATGGCGTCGCCACCTTGCACGCCGCGGCGTCGGCAGCCGCCACGAACGAGCTCCTGGGTTCGGGAGAAGAGCCAGGCTTCAATTCCCTGAAGCGCGCCGCGGCCGCTCGAACCAAACTTTACGGGAACGCCGTAGGAGAGGAATGGAATGGGAGTTGGGAGGTGAGCGCGGACGGGGAGGCGCTCGACGGCAGCCGCCGGTACCGGCTCCATTTCGCCCCGGAGGCGCTGCCGCCCGCTCACTCCTTCTGGTCCGTCACCATGTACAGCCTGCCGGATCGCGTTCTGGTGGCCAATCCGATCGATCGATACGCCATCGGGGATCGCACCAAAGGCCTCCAGCACGATGAGGATGGTAGTCTCGCCATCCTCATCTCGCACGACGCGCCGGATCAGGCGCTGCAAGCGAGCTGGCTGCCCGCGCCGGCCGGGCCGTTCACCCTCGTCCTGCGCGTCTACGGGCCGAAGCCTGAGCTGCTCGATGGGACGTGGCAGCTTCCGCCGCTGGAGGTGGTGGACGAGCGCCATTGATGCCCCACCGTCGGGAGGAAGACGAGGGCGCGCGGCGGTGAGTGTTGCGAAGGGTGCGAACTCTACGAGATAGAGAAGCGGCTGCAATCGTCGATGTGCGCGGGGGTGCGATGGAGTTCGACGCCGAATCCTATGGCCCGCGCCTGGTCGCGCCTGGCGTCTGATTCGCCAGCCCGCGCTCGGCTTCCGCTCTCTGCCGCTTGCGTCGCTTTTCCAGTTCATTCCAGGCCACGAAGAGGGCGATCACGATCGGCACGAGCCAGTTGAAGGAGTTCCAGAGCTCCTTGATCCAGGCGAGGTGAGAAAGATCGGGGAGGGTGATCGCTGGCCAGGGGATGCTCGGCCACGGGATATCGGGCAGGTCGATGGCCGGCAACGGGATGGCCGGGAGATCGATCTCCGGCCAGGGGATGTCTGGCAGGTCGAGACGGGGCAGCAGGCCCCAGAGCAGGGCCCCGATGCCCAGGAACCCGGCCAGCACCTGCAGAATCGCTATCGCGACGTGGCGGGCGGCGTAGAGCTCCGGTTTCTCGCGGGCCAGTTTTTCCATTCTGGCGGCGTGACTGCCGGCGGGAGGGGAGAAGGCGATCCCTTCCTCCTCGGCTTGCTTGGGATCGGTTCCCGCCGGGACGGCCAGAATCTGCTTGATCTTGCCCAGCCAGTTGAGCGCGACGACGACGGTGAGACCGCCCCCGTTCAGGACGATCGCCGCGTCGTTGCTCTTATGTTCGTCGACCTGCTGACCATCGACGAAGAGGCGCCCAATCGTACTCAGTCCTGAATCATGCGTTGCGACGGCGAAGAAATGCCCGCCGTGGACGAGGGTGTACTGGGCGGGAGTGGAGCGGGCCATTAGCGCCTTTCACAGGTCAAGGCGAACAACGATCTACCTCATAGCAACGAGCGGATCGGATGACGGGTTCCCGTTAGCGCGCCGCTGAGCATGGCCAGAGGGGAGCCAACCCCGATCATGAGCGCATCAGGCATCACCCTTGACGACGTACTGGACCAAGCTCATAATCAGGTCAGTATTGACGTGATTATGAGCGGGAATGCGATGGACAAGGAACTGCTGATTCTCGGACTGCTCATCGAGCAGCCGATGTACGGGCAGCAGGTGCGGGAAACGATCGAGGCCCACCATGAGCTGTTCGCCGAGGCGCTCAAGAAGCCAGCCATGTACTACCAACTTGAGCGGCTGGTGACGGGCGGCTATCTGACGATGCAGCCCGAAATGGTTGACGCACCGGGTCCTGGCCGGGGGCATACGCGGATTGCACCGCGAGAGCGCGAGGTTTACCGCATCACCGAAGCGGGCCGGCAGCGATTCCTTGAGCTGCTGCGGGCCAGTCTGGGCAGCTATGTGCCGGCGGTGAGCGCGGTCGATTTCGGCCTCTTCTATCTGCACCATCTTGGGAAGAACGAGGCGATCGCCCTGCTTGGGGAGCGCCGCCACTGCATCATCAGCATGCGCACGCGACTAGAGCAACGTCTGGCCGAGAAGAGCGAGGCGGAGCAAGCGGCTCACCACATCGTCAACGATCACACCTTAAGCCTCATCGACGCCGAAGTTGCGTGGGCCGAGCGGACGATCGCCCTGCTGCGACGGGATATTCCTCCACCCCCTTCGTGCTGACACCATCGATGTCCGGCCGCCGCGATACAAGGGCTCCGCTATGCAAATTAGGTCAACTCTGACACGAAACGGCCCGCGACTAACGCGCGACTCTTCCGCGAGCCAACGCACGCTGTTCATCGTGGCGCTCACCCTCTTCCTGGATTTCGCCGGTTTGACCCTGGTCATCCCGCTCTTGCCGTTCTGGGCGGAAACGCTCGGCGCCAGCACCTTGACCATCGGGGCGCTGGCCACGAGTTACGCCCTGACGCAACTCGCCTTCACACCTGTCCTGGGCACGCTTTCGGACCGTGTCGGCCGCAAGCCGATCATCCTGCTCTCGCTGCTCATCGCGGCGGGGTCGTTCGCCTTGACCGCTCTCGCCGGATCGCTGGCCTTGCTCTTCCTGGCGCGCATGATCGGCGGCCTGGGCGCGTCGAACGTCGGCGCCGCGCAGGCTATCGTCTCGGATCTGACGGCCTCTCATGACCGCACCAAAGCGATGGGCATCGTCGGTGGAGCCATCGGCCTGGGTCATGTTGTCGGCCCCGCCCTCGGCGGTCTTCTCGTTGCCCGCGGCCTGGCTTTTCCGTTCTGGGTCGCGTGTCTGCTCGCCCTGCTGAACGCGGCGTTGGTGTGGAGATACCTGCCGGAGACTCGCCTGGCGATTGAGCGCGGCCCACCACCCCGCGGTTCTGGCGCCTGGATCCCGGCATGGAGCGCGCTGCTCAAACACCCGGCCGTCCGGCATCTCGCGGCCATCAGCCTGCTGGTGACCGCGGCGTCGATGGCCATGGAAACCGTCTTTGCTCTCTTTACGCAATTGACGCTTCGTTGGGGTCCGGCCGAAAACGGGTGGCTCTTTGCCTATGCCGGAGTGGTGGTGCTCGTCCAGCTCGGGCTCATTGGCCGGTTGGTGATGCGCTTCGAGGAGTGGCGCCTTCTGTCCGCGGGTCTCGCTCTGCTCGCGGGCGGGTCGGCGCTCATCTCCGCGAGCCGGGACCCGGCGCTGTTGCTGGCCGCGCTGGGCCTATTCGGCATCGGAATGGGCCTCGTCTCTCCGACATTGCCGGCGCTCCTCTCCTTCGCCGTTTCACCGCTCGCGCAAGGGTCAGCGATGGGATTGGCCCAGGGAGTTACTGGGGTGGGCCGCCTGCTTGGGCCGCTCATCGCCGCCGCGCTCTTTACCCGCGACCCAGGTCTGCCATTTCTCGGCGCTGGCGCCTTCTGCCTATTCAGTCTCTGGTTGGTTCGCCCTCGCCTCAACGCCACCCGGGACGGCGCGGGCGGCGCTCCGTCGCCGCCACCGTGACATGGGACCAACAGCACCGCGGCCGAGAACGCATTGAAAGCAACAGGAGGGACGAGATGCGGGTACTGATCGTGGGCGGAGGCATTAGCGGCCTCACGCTGGCCTACTGGCTCGCTCGCCATGGATTTACGCCATCGGTCGTCGAGCGGGCGCCGCACTTTGCCTCGATTGGCGCGATGACCACCATGCACGGGGAGGGAGTGCACGTCGCCCAGGAGATGGGTATCGCTAATGGACTACGCGAGCGAGCCTTTCGCCAGGAGCGGCAGGTGCTCCGCGACGAGCGCGGCCGGGTGCTGCGCACGTTCGATGTGCGGCGCGCCCATGCCTTGCACGGCGGCACATTGACCCTGCGGCGATCCGCCTGGCATCAGGCGATTCATGACGCCGTGGCCGATCGCGTGCCCGTTCAGTTCGGGACGAGCATCACCTCGCTCGATCAGGATACGGGCGGGGTCGATGTTGTGTTGAGCGATGGGGTCCGCGATCGCTTCGATATCGTGGTGGGCGCCGATGGCATCCATTCGGGTGTGCGGGAGCTCGCGTTCGCGGGCGAGTTCCGCCGCCGGCTGGGCCTGGGTCTGATGACCTTCGTGCTGGACGGCGTCGGTTCGCTTCCGCGTGACCTGGGTCTAGACCCGTACATGGTGACCGAGTGGTTCTTGCCCGGCCGCTACATCGAGATTACGACACTTTCCGCCGATACCGTGGCCGGAATCTTCGTCTACCCGTCGCCGCCGCATCAGCCATCGCTCGCGCCAGACGAGCGAACCCCTATGCTGCTCGACCAGTTTGGGCATGTCCCGGGAGCGCCGCGGGCGATCATCGAGGCGGTTCCCGACCCGTCGCTGATCTACAGCGATGAATTGGCCCAGGTTCTCCTTCCCGCCTGGAGCACCGGGCGGGTCGTCCTGCTCGGCGATGCGGCCTGGGCGCTGAGACCGATGCTGGGCGTCGGCGGCGGCAAGGCGATGCGCGGGGCGTATGCCCTGGCGCAAGAGCTGGCCCGCGACGGTGGATACGCCGCGGCGTTTGCGCGGTATGAGCGCGCGATGCGGCCAGCCATCACCCTCTTGCAAAAAGAGACGCTGCGGATGGCGCGGTTTGCGCTCGACGGACGGCCCCTGGCGATGCTCTTCAAGAAAACGCTCTTCCGGCTGATGCCGGAGGCCATGGTCGTGCGGATGCGCGCGGCGTCTCCGCGCGGCACCGCATACGAACATAGCAATGGCGCGGGGTGACGGCCAACCACTTCGGTCTGGTCGCCCGCGGGTTTCTCATATACCCGACGCCTCTGCCGTGACCAATGCCCCTGGCGCCTTCGACCTTCTGCTGGAAGGCTCGGCCGGAGACCAGCCTGCCATGCAACTGCGCAAGAAGCATCATCCAGAATCTTCCGGCATTCGCGAATAGAATGGCGAGTGCTGGAACAGTCGGCTCCTTCCTCCGACGCGCACGGGCGCCGGGCTGTGGACCTGTTTCTAGAGATTTGAGCGGCGCACAACACTTATTTCGCGGCCGGGACGACGCCCCACGGCTTGGTCCCGGCGGCAATCTGCATTGCTACCTGTTCAGGA
>JBBRVX010000077.1:0-20793 GCA_038246475.1 Thermomicrobiales bacterium
CCCCATCCCCCGCTCGCCCAGAAACGAAACGGCTCGCATCCCTACTCCAACAAAAACGCTTGCCCACCCGGCGAGCGAGCCGCCGCCATGCGCGGCGGCTCGCTCTCGTGCACCAGAAGCGTCTGGAGGCCTTGGCGACAGCTAGTGCTTGATAGTGGCCAGCACCTTGTCCATCTCGGCCGCGGCCTCGTCCATGGCCGTCTTGGCGTCCTTCTGGCCGAGGACCACCTCCTGCACCGACTTGGCCCAGACGTCGCCGAGCTGGGCGAACTCGGGCAGGGCGGGCACCATCACCCGCGCATACTCCTCGATCAGCTCCTGATAGACATCGGAGTAGTCGCCCCAGCCCGACATGTACTCGAGCACCTGGGGATCGGTCGCCACCGACCGCCGGGTGGGGTTGATGTTGTTCTTGATCGCCGAGGCGAGCAGGATCTCCTTGCTGGTCGCCCACTGCATGAACAGCCACGCCGCGTTCTTTTCCTTCGCCTGCGAGGCCAGTCCCAGCGACCAGATCCAGATGTTGGTGCGGACTCCTCCCGGCCCTTCGGGCGGGATCGCGTAACCCGCCTTGCCCGCCACCTTCGACTGCGCCGGGTCTTCGATGCTGCCCGACATGTGGTCGGCGTCGATGAACATCGCGGCGCTGCCGTTCATGAACGCCTGCATGGCCTCGTACCAGGTGAAGCCAGAAACCCCCTCCGGGGCGAACTTCATCAGCTTGCCCCAGTATTCGGTGGCGGCCACCCCGGCCTCGCTGTTCACGGTCGACTTCCAGGCTTCGGGATCCATCACCTCGGCGCCCCAGGACCAGAAGACCGAGCCGTAGCCGGTCGTCGTGGTCGGCCAGGTGCGGTCACCACGGGCCACGAAGCCGGCGATCTTCTGACCGTCGTACTCCTTGCCGTTGAGCTGCTCGGCGATCGCCAGCATCTCGTCGTAGGTGGTGGGGACCGTCAGGCCCTCCTGCTCGAAAATATCCTTCCGGTACATGAGGGCATAGCCCTCTTCGTTGACCGGCAGGGCCCAGAGATTGCCCTCGCCAACGCCGGTGCCCGGCTCGCCGTTCCAGCGGTTGACAGCGATCAACGACTCGTAGAAATCGGCGAAGTCCCAGTTCGGATCGGTCAAGGTGGGATCGGCAATGTAGTCATCGAGCGGCTCGATCCAGCCACCGCCGACATAGCGGAAGTCGTCGATGTAGCCGGTCATGAAGACATCGTAGGTGCCGGCCCCGGTCGAGAGCGCCAGGAGCAGCTTCTCGCGAAACTGGGTCTCGGGGAGTTTTTCGTACTTGACGGTGATCCCCGTCAGCTTCTCGAACTCGGGAAAGAAGGGCTCCATGGCATCCGTGTAGGGATGCTCGACGAGGATCGGATAGATCGTCTTGCCGCTCTCCCGTGTCCACTCGAACGTGCTCGCCGGCGTGGCATCCTGGGCCTGCGCCGGCGGGGCACCGCGCACGAGCGACATCGCGGCCGGCGCCGAAAGTCCGAGCGCCGCGGCGCGGCGGAAAAAGCCGCGCCGATCGATCCTGCCGGCGTGAAGCGACTGCACCAGCTCCTCGATTCTCCGATTCGCCATCGAACAGAACCCTCCTCGATGAATCGCCGGCATCCGCGCCGGCGCACGGTTACGGCCGTATTTGCGGCCGCGGTCCCCTCGGCAGGGACCGGAGCGTTGCTCCCATGGTTAGGGCTCTCCGCCGGAGGCACTTCCGTCGCGAACGCTCGCGTCCCGAATGGGCACGCTCCTCGACGTATCCCAACAGCGCAAACGATCTCTCGACGCCAACAAACCGAACTGAAGAGCACACCAATCTTACCTCAGGAGAAGCGTCGTTTGCTGACCGCGATACACCATTATTGAGCCATTCGCCCTCTTCGCAATTCTTTTCGTGCCGCACATTGGCTCAAATATTTGCATCACGTTCCTTGGAACGCCAGCCATGTCCGGCTTCGCGCTCGTATGCCAGCAGAGTCTCGGCGTAGCACTACACCGGAAGGATGAGATTCTTGAGGACTCCGCCACTCAACGACGCCGCCATGGCCGCCTCGAACTCGGTTACCGGGTACGCCTCAGCTACCAGCGGCTTGACGTTCAGGCTGCCATCGGCGATGGCCGCGATCGTGTTCGGGTAGCAGTAGGGGCCGAGGTGGCTGCCGTAGATGGTCAGCTCCTTGGTGTCGCCGATGAGCGTCCAGTTGAGCGTGGCCGGCTCGTTGAAAACGCTGAACTCCACGAAGGTGCCCAGCTTGCGGATCATCTGCATCCCCTGCACCACGCCCGCCGGGTTGCCGCTGGCTTCGATGTAAACGTCGCAACCGTAGCCTTCCGTGAGGCCGCGCACCCGCTGCACCGCATCCTCTTCGGCCACGTTGATGGCCACGTCCGCCCCGAACTCCCTCGCCAGGTCAAGGCGGTAGCCCTTGGTGTCCAGGACAACGAGTTGGCCCGCCCCTTGCCGCCTCGCGATCTGCAGCATGCACAACCCGATGTTGCCCACCCCGCAGATCACCACCGTTTCGCCGGGGCAGATCTGGCCGCGGTCGACGGCGTGCCACGCGCACGCCGCCGGCTCGATGTACGCCGCCTCCCCCGCCGTCAGCGACTCCGGCACATGATGGACCCGCGCGGTGGGGGGGTAGAGGCAATACCGTGCCATGCCGCCGTTCACGCGGCTCTGGAAGCCGAAGACGTAGCCGAACTGGCACATCCAGTACTGGCCGTTGCGGCAGAAGCGGCAGTCGTCGCAGGGCACGATCTGCTCGGCGACGACGCGGTCGCCGACGGCGACGTTGTGCTTTTCGCCCGCGCCCTCACCCAGCGCCACAACCCGGCCGGCATATTCGTGGCCGGCGACGCACGGGGCCTCGACGGCTCCCCCAACGCCATTGACGCCCCAGAAGAGCTCGCCCCCGGTGTAGCACTTCATATCGGAGGCGCAGATGCCGCAGGCTTCGACCTCGATCAGCACTTCGCGCGGGCCTGGGGCGGGGACTTGCACTTCTTCGACCCGGTAATCGCGCGGGCCATGCGCGCGGACAGCCATCATCGTTTCGGGCAACATGCGGGAAGACACTCCTTGGTTCGTTACGACGTGGATCGTCGGCTTCTCAATTCGAGTGCGGACGGACAGGCACTCGGCGCAACCCATTGACATCGCCACGGCCATTCTATGGTATCGCCGCGGTTGCCTCGATCTCGACGAGTTGCCCCGTGTAGCCAAGCAACGCCACCCCCAGCAGCGTGCTCGATGCCGCGGCAAGCGGCGAGGCCTGCACGACCTCCCAGACGGCGGTCAAATCGGCGCCCTGCGTCGAGACCACGTACACCGTGGTTTTCAGCACGTCGTTGCCAGTCGCCCCCGCCGCTGCCAACTGCCGCATCAGGTTGGCGATGGTCTGTCGGGCCTGCGCCCGCACGTCGCCGGCGCCGACGATTTGGCCCTCCTGGTCGAGGGGCACCGCGCCGGCGGTGAGGATCAGTGTGGCGCCGGTGGCCACGGAGACGTGCGCGTAGCCGGGTGGCGGAAAGAGATCCGGCACATTCCGGCGCTCGACGGTGGGCGGTGGCATTCACTTCTCCTGAGCTCGCGTCGCGTCTGGCGCCATCAGCGACGGGCGGCTGCCGGCGACAGCCCAGTACGACGGCGGTGGATGCTGACATACGCAAACGGATCGCTCAAGCTCCTGATCGCGCGAGGCGCTCCTTTGGGAACGATGAGGAGCTGACCCGCGTGCAGCTCATGCTCGGTCCCGGCAACCTCCACAATGCCATGGCCTTGATTGCCGATCAGCAAGACATCAACCTCGTTGTTGACATGGTGCGCTATCCCTTCGCCTCGCGGGAAGACAAGCAGATTCGCATCGAGGTCGTTTCCATGACACGACCAGGCCACGCCCTGCGCAGTCGCGGCACTCGCCCGCGCGGCGAGATCGACGACCGATGCGCCAACGACGGACGCTCCCTGCATCGTTGTCGCATCGGTGGTCTCGTCATCGAAGAGATGAGCCCAGCAGGGCGGATCGCCGCCGAGTTCGTCGTCCGTCCGTGCCACCAGGAACCTCCTCTACTCGCGAGATGGCGCAAAAAGCCGTGCCACCCCTATGCCGTTCGGCAAAAGGGTGGCACGGCTTCATGATGCCCATCAAACTCCCGGCGGGCGGAATGCACAGGCGGTTCGTACCTGTTCCCGGCTCATTCGCCCAAATGGCTCTCTGGTTTGCGCCAATTCGTCTCGCTGGGTCGGCGGGGCAATCCTGTTGACTACCCTATGGAGCGGTCACGACCTCGGTCATGGCCGTGCTGTAGGCGGCCACGAGCTCCTGCTTCTCGCGCTCCGGCACGTGATAGTAGTCGAGCGCGCGCACGATCTCCGCGCCCACTTCGCTGAACTCCTCGGCCGAGAGGTGAAATCCTTGATGGGCTTCGTGCAGCGGCAAACCGGTGTATTCGTACGGCCCGCCAGCCAAAGCCGCGATCCACTGCGTGCGCCCGAACTTCAGGCCCGGCAATCTGACCGCCGCCTCGTTTTCGTTCCACGCCTTGAGGGCGGGATTGAGGTTGAGTTTCGGGTTCTTGATGATCTCGTCGCTGAAGCGGTCAACGACGGCGGCGATGGCGAAGATGCCGCCAAGACGCTCGTACAGGCTCTTTTCAGTCATCGCAGTATCCTCCGCGGTTGCTGTTGCGTCGCCGCTTGAGGCGTCGACTGACGTACCCTGCCCGCCAGTGGCAAGCGCTGCCCCGACGCCAAGTGCAGCCGCACCCTTGAGCGTGCGGCGGCGATCGAACTTCGCCGGCGTGCTTTCCATGTCATATCCTCCGTGATGCCTCACCATGGCGCGCTTCGACTCGGGGGTTTCACGTCAGAGTCTTCCGTGAGGATCACCTCCTTCGGTCGCAGCCGCGGCAACCGCCGGGCCGGCAATCCCTCGCCGCGAGTCGATGACCGACAAGAGATCGGCGTATGACCGCGCGAAAAGGGCCACTCCCTCTGCTTCGAGAATCTGCGCCACACCCTCCAGCTCGATCCCGGCCGTGGAGAGCTCCTGGGAGATTCGTCGCGCCTGGTCGAGATCCTGGTCAACCGTGCGGAGGATGACGCCGTGATCGAGGAAGGCCTCGATCGTGGCCCGCGGCATCGTGTTGACGGTATGGGGGCCAATCAGCTCCTCGACGTAGAGGAGATCGCGGTAGGCTGGGTTCTTGACCGAGGTGCTCGCCCAGAGGGGCCGCTGCAGCGCGGCGCCAGCCGCTCGGAGGGGGGCGAAGCGGGGTCCAGTAAAGAGCTCCTGGAACCGGGCGTAGGCGAGCTTGGCGTTGGCGACCGCGGCCCGCCCCTTCAGGCTGGCCAAGCGCGTCTTCTCCGCCTCGCTGTCCGTCACGGCGATCTTCGCGTCGAGCAACGTGTCGACCAGCGTGTCCACGCGGCTGACAAAGAAGGAGGCGACCGAAGCAACCCGGTCGATCGGCTTACCAGCCGCCAACCGGGACTCCAGCGCCGCGATGTAGGCGAGCGCGACGCGCTCGTAGGATGCCAGCGAAAAGAGGAGGGTGATGTTGATGTTGATCCCCAGCGCCAACATCGTCTCGATCACCGGCGTCGCTTCAGCCGTCCCAGGAATCTTGATCATGACGTTGGGACGATCGATCTCCTCCCAGAGCCGCCGCACCTCGGCCTTCGTCGCCCGCGGGTCGCGCGCCGCGCCGGGGGAAACCTCGATCGAGACGAAGCCGTCACCGCCGTGAGTGGCGTCGTAAAGCGGGCGGAAGAGATCGCAGGCGTCGCGGACATCGTGCACCGCGACCGCCTCGAAGGCAGCCGCGGCCCCCGTTCCGGCATCCAAGAGGGTGGCGAGTTGCTCGTCGTAGGCAGTCCCTCCGGTGATCGCCTTCGCCAGGATCGTCGGATTCGAGGTGAGTCCCCTTATCCCGATCTCGGCGATTGCACGCCGCAGTTCACCACTTGCGAGTTGCGTGCGGTTGAGGTCGTCCTGCCAGATGCTCTGGCCCTCAGCCGCGAGCGCCTCCATGCGGGGATGAATGTGGCTTGGAGCGAATCCGGCGATGTCGATCATGATCATGTTGCCGATCGCGTGCTTCCTTGGCCGATGACGACCTCTTTTCGAATGTGCAACACCGGCGTACCAGTCAACACACGGAGCCGGACGCCGTCGTGGGTCCAGAATAGCGGCAATCGCTCATTTGTCAATATATGTTTTGACATATTTGACTTTGGACGAATTGACGTATACCGTACGGTCGATATGAGGAGCGAGCAATGCCGGCCAGGTGGAATCAACGCTTCTTCGCCAGCACGCGCGGACAAGTCGTGGCGCTGCTGCGGCAAGGACATGCCACGGTCGAGGAGCTAGCACGGGAGCTGGAGCTGACCGACAACGCTGTGCGCTCCCACCTCGCCGCACTGGAGCGCGATGGTCTCGTCGCCCAGAGCGGCCTCCAACGGGGAGCAGGAAAACCCGCGTACATCTATACGCTGACCCCTGAGGCGGAGGGCCTTTTCCCCAAAGCGTATGGAACCGTGCTCAAGCTGGTGCTTGACGTCCTTGGCGAGCAACTGCCGCCGGAGACGGTGGATGGCGCCCTGCGCGAAGTGGGTCGCCGGTTGGCGGCGGCGAAGCCCGCGCCCACCGGAAATCTCCAGGCACGCGTCGCGAGCGCCGTGGAGATGCTCGGCGAGTTGGGCGGCCTTGCCTATGTCCAGGGGGTGAATGGCGGCTTCGTCATCAAGGGCCGCAGTTGCCCGTTGGCCGCGGCGGTTGAAGGGCATCCAGAAACGTGCCTACTCGCCGAGGCGCTCCTTACGGATGCTATCGGCACGCCGGTTCGCCAGAGGTGTGAGCCAGAAATACCGCGATGTCGATTCGAAGTCGGCGAGGTTGAAGGGCGTGATCACACAGCCGTGGCCGTTTCTGAACGAAGCGAGATTCCTCGTTGATTCGGAACGACGTGAGCCGCATCGCTGGTGGTTGCCAGCGGCCCAGCGGCGGCCGCGTTCAGTGGACCGGGGTTGAGTCCTTCCCCTGCAGCTTCATGAGCAGAGCGCCGAGCGATACGAGCGTCCAGACGCTCTCGAGCAACACGAACCCCCATCGCTGCTCCTGCACCGCGAGCACCGCCAGGATCGCGCTGCCCGTCACGTTGAGCAGCAGATACGCGTACGAGCGGGGGTCGAGCCGATTCGCCTGGCTCAGCGCGAAGGCAGCCACAATGAGCAAGGCCCCGGCAATCTGCACGACAACCGTCGCGCTCATGATGCCGCACCGCGCCGCATCAGCCCCAGAAGCCCCCAGAGGGCCACAAGGGTCCAGACCGCCTGCAAGAGCAGAAATCCCCACTGAGCATGCCGGCCGGCGAGGAGGGTGAGGATCGCCCCGCCAGCGGCATTGAGCAGCAGATAGGGATATCCATGACGATCGAGCCCCCGATACTGAGCGAGGGCAAATGCGGCCAGCAGCATGACCGCCCCCGCGATCTCGAGGAGCTGTTCCAGAAACGGACTCACGACGAAGCCTGATATCCGCTCAACGGCACGATCCGGCGCTTCAATCGGTGGCGCGCGCCGATCCCGGCAACGGCTCCCCTGGCAACGGGAGACGAACGCCAATCGTCGTTCCGCCATCAGCCACCACCAGCTCGCCGCTCACATACGAGGCGTCGTCCGAAGCCAGGAAGGCGACGACCGCGGCCATTTCGGACGGTTCCGCGAAACGGCCCAGAGGAACCCCTTTGAGATACTGCGGACCGGCCACGGGATCCTCCGTAATGTAGTTCGCGCGAGTGCGGATCATCCCGGGGGCCACGGCGTTGACGCGCACGCCATATGGCCCGAGATCGAGCGCCGCCGACTTCACGAGGGCGACGAGGCCCCCCTTGGAGGCGTTGTAGTGGGCCATGCCGCTCTCGACCCAGAAGGCATTGGTGGAGGCGGTGGCCACAATGGCGCCGCCGCCGGCCGCGACCATCGCCCGCGCGGCCTCCTGCATGCAGAAGAAGGTTCCGGTGAGGTTGACGTCGATGATGCGCCGCCAGCTTGCGTCATCGATCTCCAGAAATGGCTCGCCATCGGCGATGCCGGCATTCGCGGCCAGCACGTCGAGGCGGCCGAAGCGCTCCTGGCATGCCGCAACCGCGCGCCGCACATCCTCCCGGATAGCGATATCACCGGCCATAGCCTCGGCCAGCCAGCCGCCGTCGCGCAACTCCGCCGCGGCCTGCTCGGCCAGATCGCCATCGATATCGACGAGCAGCACGCTCGCCCCTTCGCTGGCCAATCGTCGTGCGATGGCGAACCCAATGCCCTGCGCCGCGCCGGTTACCAGCGCGGCCCTGCCCGAAAACCGCTCAACCGCCATCACCGTCCGCGTCCTCTCCCCTGAGACCGCCCCTACTCCCCGGCCGTGACCCGTTCGGATGCCGGCACGAGGATGACCAGGGCGTCGTCGTCGCGCACGAGCTGCTCCGCGACGCTTCCCATCAACCAGCGCAGCACCCCGCTCCGTTCATGCGAGCAGAGTACGACGATATCGCCAGGCTGAGTGGCATCGATTATGGCCGCCGCGGGGGAGCCGGAGAGCACCGTCGCCTGGACAGTGATGCCCTGTCCGCGCAAGTTCGAGGCGACGTCGTCGAGGTACTCGCCAGCGGTTTGTTCCATCTCTGCTTCGGTCTCGTCGTACATCTGGTACGGAATTGCTTCGCCCATGCCGACGGCCGGCGGTGTGAGCTCGGCAACGTTGACGACTCGCACGAGCGAGATGGGCAGGCCGAGGCGTTCGGCGAGGGATGATGCCACCGGCAGGCTCTCCGCGGAGAGCGGAGAGCCGTCGAGGGGAACGACGAGACGGCTGATCGCGGCGGGGCCAGGCCCCGCCGCTTCCGCCCGCACGACCATGACCGGCACAGTGGCCTCGCGGACCACGCGGTCCGCCACGCTGCCATGGAGCAGTCGTCCCACCGCGCCGCGCCCTTGCGAGGCCATCACGATCGTATCCGCGCCGCCATTGGCGGCCGATTGGACGATGATGTCCGCTGGGTCTCCGGTGAGCACCCTCGTTTCGACAATGAGCCCCGCTGCGCGCAGCTCTGTCGCCGCCGCGTTCATGGCGGCGGGCAGCGGTTCCTCACCATGATCCACAGATGGCCCGCCAGGGGAGATAACAGTGAGCAGGATGATCGTCCCACCCGGACCGGCCATCGCCACCGCGTAGGGAATCGCCGCATTGGCATCGGCTGATCCGTCAAGCGGCAGCAGAATGCGAACTGGTTGGCCAGGTGCGGCGGCCAATGGAGGGGAAACCTTTTTGGCTTCGGCGTTGCTCACGGTCCTTCTCCTCGTACCACGCTACGTTCGATGCTCTATTTTCGCTCAGGCGAGCGGTTCGCGGGGTGGCAGACGCGAGACCTAGCGGCCGACGCGCCATCCCAGATGGGCTCGACCTTCACGCGCGTATCGTGGCCGGGCTCATGGCGCTGCAGGGGTATGGGGTCAAGCGTATGGGGCCGCTGGCACGCCAGCGGCCCCATGAAACCTGATCGTGACCTCGCCGAGGGTCCTCTATGCGGCCTGGGCGGGCACCCAGCGCTCATCGGGCAAGCGAACCGAGGCCACGCTCTGGAGCTGGAAGAAGAGGCCTACGATGGCCAGGGCGAGCCAGACGACGACCCAAAGCCAACCCGCGCCCTGGAACCTGGCCTCGTCGGCCACGGCAACAGTCACGCCATTTGCCAGCTCGGTCACGGTGATGGTCCCGAGAAGAGTCAGAATGCCGGCGACGGCCAACGATGCGCCGCCGAACGCCGAGTTGACGATGACGATGTAAATGGGCAGATTGAGCGCCAGGGCGATCGCCGCGAAGAGGATGGCGCCGGCCAGTGCGATGACAAAAAGCACGACACCCCACGGGTTGGTGAAGAGCGCGTGGACGATGCCCGTGGCCAACGAGGCCCCGACGGCGCCCGCCATGATGATGGCGCCGGCGTACCAGATGAACCAGGAGAGGAGCGCGAATCCAATGGCCAGGATGATGCCGACGATCCACGATGTCGTCGTGGCCAGGAACCCAGTACCGAGCAGAGCCTGAATGGCCCGCGCTCCGATGAAAAACCCCGTGATCCCGCCGAAGATGGGAAGAAGGATGAACCAGTAGCGTAAGCCGAAGAAACAGACGCCTAAGCCGACCAGGGCGAGAATGATTCCGATGATGACCTGCTCCATCGCCGACGTCCCTCTTTGATCGTCCCGGGCTGGTCCCCAACGCCCAGCCACCTTTTCCGGGCAGCTCATTGACATTGACCCACCCTTCAGATGCACTATACGTACACTTTGACCGAAGTCAACAGGGAGATGTCCGTTCGGGTCTTACCGCGGGCTGGCGAATGTCAGCGCGGCGCGGCAACCCGGCCCGGATTCCCGGCGCTGGCTCCATTTTGCGGAGGTCGATCCCTCAGCTATGCGCCCTCCCAGGGAGCACCGGCAGCAATCGAGCCGGAGCATTTATACGGAATGCGGGTGATCAGTTCCGGCGCCGCGACGAGCCTTCACCCCCCTGCCCCGCCACCCGCAAGCGGGCGCCCGGCCCACTGCGGTGAGGAGAGGGGGAACGATCCACGAGCCGCTGCGAAAACGGCTGTCATCATCCGCATTCCGTATCATGCCTTGGCGTCGGCCCGCCTGACACCCAGCCGGGAGGGGAGCCGCTGCGCCGCGACAAGGGCAACGACCGCGACCGCCAGCATCACGCCATCCTGCAGGAGCAACGTCCGCGCCAGTGGCTCGCCCTGGCTTTGCAAGATGGCGATCAACGCTCCGCCAATTCCCGCGCCGAACCCTGATCCGAGCACGGTGGCGAGGTTGAGCGAGGCGGCGGCCTCCCCCTCTTCCCCGGGCGCGGCTTGCTCCAGCATGGTCAGCGACAGGGTCGTGAAGGCCAGGCCCATGCCGAGCCCCGCGATAGCCCAGCCAATGATCCCCACGAGAAGCGGGGTGGCCGGGGAGAGCACCGCCATCGTCAAAACGAACGCGAGGCCGAGGAGCACGATCCCCAGCCGCGCCGTCATCCGGCGCGTGATCACGTCGGCAGTGCGCGCCTGAATCCAGGAGCCAGCGGTCCAGGTCATCGTTGCCGCCGTCAGCGCCAGTCCGGCGAAGGGCACGGTCGTGCCGCGGACCTCGACGAGCGCGAGCGGGACATAGACATCGACCCCAAAGAAGGCGAGGTTGAGCAGACCCATGGTGGCGACCGTGGCGGGCAGCCCCGGCGCGGCGCGCATGGCGCCGGGCGGCAACAATCGGCGGAGCGCCGGGATGGTCAAGGTCAGGCCCACGGCGGTGAGCGCCACCGCGGGGAGGAGTGTCGCAAGCCCAATGCCGGCCAGGGTGAGTCCGGCGCCAACGGCGAGGACGATCGCGCTCAGCGTGCGCGCCCGGGCGTCGGGCGCAGGCGTCCCAGGGCCCATGCGGCGCAGCGCGGGAACGGCGAGAAACCCGGTCAGCAACGGGAGTGGGGCGAGGGCCAGAAAAACCGAACGCCAGCCGAGCCCCTCGGCCATGACCCCGGAGAGGGCCGGCCCCACCAGCCCAGGGACGACCCAGGCCGTGGAGAGGAGCGCCAGCATGCGTGGCTTGGCGGACTCCGCGTAGCCGCGTCCAATGCCGACGTAGGCGATGGCGGAGATCGCCCCACCGCCGAACCCCTGCAACGCGCGGCCAGCGATCAATATCGGCATCGAGGGCGCCAACCCTCCCACCACCAGGCCGATCGCAAAGAGCAGAACGCCACACACGAACGGGGTGGCCGGGCCGCTCTCATCGGCAAGGAGGCCGGCAACCACGATGCCGACCAACTGCGTCAGCAGAAACGCGGAAAACGCCCAGCCATACAGATGCAAGCCGCCGAGATCATCGACGACCGCAGGCAGAATGGTGGCGACGGCGAGTGTCTCGAAGGCAACGGAGGCCACGGTAAGAATCAGGCCAACCGTCAACATCAGGCGCGGCGGAGAGAAGGGGTTCTCCACGGGCGCGGCGCGATCGTTCGATTCGAGTTGCGTGCTGGTGTGCGCCAGTTCGTCCGACCCCCGAATTCACCTGGGGCGCGGAGCGCACCATACCCCTGGCGGACGATACCACGCCGGCACGAGTAAGCCGCCACGACCGCCACGCCCGTAAACTGGCCCGGTGCTAGACTTGCGCACGCATTGATCGCCCTACCCCGAATCCCGGACCTAACGGTAGCCCGATGCCCGATCCCGGTTGGCTGTTTTCCCAGTTAAGCAATCCCCGGAACGTCGCTGACATCCTGGTGGTTGCGCTCATTATCTATTGGCTCCTGTGGGTCGCTCAGGGAACACGGGCTACTCAGCTTATCCGTGGCATTGTCACGCTTCTGGCGCTGATCTTCCTGTTCGGCACCACCTTTCAATTGACCGCGCTGAACTGGGTGCTGGGGCAGACCTGGCCGGTACTGCTGATTTCGCTGCCAGTCATCTTCCAACCGGAGATTCGCCGCGCGCTGGAGCAACTGGGGCAGACCAGATCCTGGATGCCGCAGCTCCGGCCGCGCCTGGACGACCAGGCCGACCGCATGGTGAGCGAACTCGTGAAAGCCGCTGCTCAACTGGCACGGCACCGCTACGGCGCGCTCATCGTCCTGGAACAGCAGACGGGGCTTCAGAACTATGTCGAACGAGGCGTGCCCATCGACGGGCTGCTGACACGACAGTTGCTCATCAATCTCTTCTATCCCAACTCGCCACTCCACGATGGCGCGGCAGTTGTTCGCGACGGCCGGATTGTGGCGGCGAGCGTCGTGCTCCCGCTTTCGGACAATACGGCGGCGACATCGCAACTTGGCACGCGCCACCGCGCGGCGATCGGCATCACCGAGCAGTCAGACGCGATCGCCGTCGTGGTCTCGGAGGAGACGGGACAAATCTCGATTGCCGAAAATGGCGCGCTGATTCGCAATCTCGACGCCGAGCGCCTGGAGGGCAAGCTCCGCGAGCTGCTAAAGCTGGACCTGCCGGACCGCGATCGTGGCGGCCTGCTGCATGGCGTAGGGGAGCTTCTTCATCTCTCACCACGCGTCGCCGGGGCACCCAACGGCTCGGTCAACGGCGCGGCGACAAACGCTGCCGCCGGGGCAAAGGGGGCCGATGCTGAACCCTCGCGAACAGCGTAAGCCGCCATGAGCTTCATGCCCCCTGGTGGTCTCAGGGGAGCCCGCGGCGATGCGGTGTTCCGGGCATTGGCGTCGCTGGCGCTCGCGTTCCTGCTCTGGGCGTGGGTCACGACGCAGCGCGATCCGCCGGACAGGCGGGTCTATGCCGATCTTACGCTGCAAGCTCCTGACCTTCCGCAACCCTTGCAGATAGCCGGAGAATTGCCGACGGTAACGATTGAAGTCATTGGCCCCCGCTCCGTGGTCGACCGGGTTGCGCGCGCTGGACTGCGCCCGACGCTGGACGTCAGCCAGGTTAACGGGCCCGGAAATTATCAGGCGCAGGTCAATGTCGATCTGCCGGCGGCCGCGCGCATCGATTCGATCACGCCGTCTCGGGTATCGCTCGTGGTCGATGAAACGAGCACACGAACGATGCATCTCGACGTTGCACCGGCGCAGATCAATGATCCTACCCGGCGCCTCGGTGTCGTCGAACCTGCCGTCTCCGAGGTGACCGTCAGCGGGCCAAAGCGCTTGGTCGACAACATCGCGCGGGTGATCCTGCCCGTCGATATTGGCGATCGGGTCGATGACTTCACGGCCGACTTCGTGCCGACCGCAATCGACGCCGCCGAGCAGCCAATCCCTGAAGTCACCATCCTTCCCTCCCGGGTGACGACCGCGGTTGAAGTGGATCAGCGAGGCCGCTCTGTGCCCGTGTTGGTGCAGACCGTGGGCAACCCGGCCCAGGGATATGAGATCGTCGGCAGCGTGGCCAATCCGGCCACCGTACTGCTCGATGGCCCGGACGAATTGTTGGCCGATATTCTCTCGGTGGTGACCGCGCCCATCAATGTCGAAGGCGCGAGGGACACGGTGAACAGCCGCACCGCGCTACAGGCGCTGCCCGCGGGCGTGCGCGTAGTCAATCCGATCGATGGGTCAGTCGTCGCCGTGGTTCAGATCAGGCCGCGTGGCGTAACCCAGCTTCTCAACGACTTGCCGATTGCGATCATGGACGTGCCAGACGGATTCACCGTGTCGATCGAGCCTACGACGCTGGGCGTAGTCGTCTCGGCATCCGAGGACACCTTGGCCGGTCTCAGCGGCAGCGAGATTTCAACATCGGTCTCGGTCGCGGGACTTGGCGCGGGCCGGCATCAAGTGCGGCCGAGCGTGACGGTGCCGCCCGAGGTGCAGTGGTTGCGCACCGAACCAGAGGTGGTGGTGGTCACCCTGGCGCCAGAAGCCGCCGCCACTCCCATCTCGTCGCCCGCGCAAGGCAGGCTGCCGGAAGCGCCCAGAGGACCGTGAGCGAAATCAGGTCCGTCATGATGCCGGGGAATCCCGGCGCGCGACGTGGCGCAGTCCTGACGTTAACGAGGCAAACCGGACGCAGCCGTCGGCATCGCTATTCCTACAAACGACGGCCAACGAGCGAACAGGGCCCGATCAGACCAAGCGCGAACGGAGGAAGCGCCGGCAAGATGCCGGCGCTTCCTCCGTTCGCCCGGCCATTGGCCCGATGTTACGCCGCCGGTGTGCCTTGTGCCGCCACTTCGACGACCGTTTCGTCGTCAATGAGCCAACGGCCTTCCTCGTTCGTCAACGTGGCCAGAATGATGGTGTCGCCAACTTGCGGATTGCTGGTGCTGATGAGCGCCGCGACCCGTCCGCCCTCCATCATTCGCGCTTCAAGCACGTTGCCGAACGTGGTCTGCATCGCCTCTTCGGTTGGCTCTGGAGTGGCCGTGAGCCCTTCAATCGCTTCCGCACTCAGATTTCGCACGAGGTAATCGTCCGTGTAGAGCGCATACGCGCGGAGAAAGTCGCCTTCGTTCAAGCAGGCGACGAGCTGCTGGTAAACGCCCGCAACCGCCGCCACGGTAGCTTCGTCGGCGACATCGCCTTCCGGCATGACGAACGGTGTCGGCGTTGCGCCGGATGCAACCTCACTCTCGGCGCCCATTGCGTCCTCTTGCGGCGTTGCCGCAACCTGCTGCAACGACGCCGTATCACGGGGCTCGATGTCAGAACAGGATGGAGTCGCCGAGGATGGCGTACCCTCTTGAGCGCCACCCGGAGCGCCCAGGCCCACCAAAAGCAGAAGCACAAGAATCATCGCGAGAAACCCTGACCGCATCATTGAACTCCTTCCGCGCCGACGTTGACAACAGACCGAAACCGGACCGCCACGAGTTCCCTGAATGTGCATGAGGCGTGCCAGAGCGTCTGCCCGCGAACCGCGGGCAACGCTTGGAGACAGATGCTGTTTCGTACAGGATTTGACCGCGTCGCCTCGGAAGGTGGTCGCCCCATGCGCGATATCGCACAGCGTGGAAATGCCAGTTACGGTGGCTACAGACGGTCTGCGCACCGCGCGGGCGGCCACGGTCGGGCCCGGTCACGAGGTGCCGTGATCCGGCGCGGGCACGATAATGAGCGACTCGTGGCCGTAGCCGAGCGCTTACTCCGCCGTGGATCGTTCCATTTCATGCGTGAGCAAAACGGCTTCGGCGACTTCGCGCATCGACTTGCGGGTGTCCATGCTCGTCTTGCGAATGCGGTGGAAGGCGTCGGCTTCCCGCAGCCCCAGCGTCTCCATGAGAACGCCCTTGGCGCGCTCGACGACCTTGCGCGTCTCCAGGGCCTCGCGCAGGTCGCCGACCTCGCGCTCCAGGGAGCGGAACTCTTCGAAGCGAGCCAGGGAGAGCTCGATGACGGGGAGCAACTCCGCCGGGCGGAATGGCTTGACCACGTAGCCCACTACACCGGCCTCCCGGGCGCGCTCGACGAGCGGCTGGTCGGAATAGGCGGTGAGGAGGACAACCGGCGCAATGCGCTCGCGCGTGAGCTCTTCAGCGACGGCAATGCCGTCGAGCTCCGGCATCTTGATATCCATGATGACGATGTCGGGCAGCAGCTTGCGGCACAGATCAAGCGCGGTGCGGCCGTCGCCGGCCTCGGCGATGACATCGTAGCCAAGCTCGCTCAACATTTCGCGCAAATCGAGCCGGATCAGCGATTCGTCGTCGGCAATCAGCACACGGCACGATCGCGAGGCGCCGGATGACACGCTCATGGGCGGGGTCCTCAATGTCTGAAAAGAGCGCGGCGACCAGATCTGCCGGCTTTGGTCGAACGCTCGAAAAACGGTAGTGGTCCCTCAACCACGCCGCGGGGATTTGGGTCGGGGCGAGAGGATTCGAACCTCCGACCACCGGTACCCCATACCGGTGCGCTACCGGACTGCGCCACGCCCCGACTGGCAGCGCATTGTAGCACGTGGCTATCGGCTATCGGCTATTGGCTATGGGCTATGGGCTTTTTGCTCGGCGGGGCCGCTGTAAACTATGGCCGTCCTTGGATCGGGGTCGGCGCCAAGCGTCTGCCCGTGGGCTGATAGCCGATAGCCGATAGCCGATAGCTTCATGGAGGCAGGGATGGCGGTTGCCCAGCGCATGACCGACGAGGTCTATCAGCACTTCGTCCTCTCCGGAATCGAGGGGCGCTGGGAGTTGCATGATGGGCGATTGGTGGAGAAGCCAGGCGTGAGCTGGGAACATGGTGATGTCGTCGTGGAGCTCGCGTATCGGCTGCGCCATCAACTCCAGCGAAGCGAGCATCGGGTTTTCATCGAAAGCCGCGTGCGGCGATCCGAAGCCACGATCTTCCTGCCAGACTTGATGGTCGTACCCACGGCATATGGCAATCCGTTCCGGGGTCGCCCCGGCACGTTGGCCATCTTCTCCGATCCCCTGCCGCTCGTGGTCGAGGTCTGGTCTCGCTCTACCGGGGGCTATGATGTCGTTGCCAAACTGCCGATCTACCAGCAACGCGGCGACCGGGAGATCTGGCTCATCCATCCTTATGAGCGGACCATCACCGCCTGGCAGCGACAACCCGATGGCTCGTATGTCGAGTCGTTGCACCGGGACGGCATCGTGCGGCCAGTAGCGCTGCCAGGCGTCGAAATCAGTCTGGACGCGTTGTTCGAGGCGTAAGTCGGGAGTCGGGAGTCGGGAGTCGGGAGTCGTTCGCCGAGAGCCTGTCACCCGTCACCCGTCACCCGTCACCCGTCACCCAAGTCAGGAGGCTTCGTGACCGAGTCCGTACATGTCGATGCCGTGTTGCCTCCAGTCCCGACTGGGACGCATCCCTGGGTCGCCCAGTGGCATGAGCGCGTCGGGTTTGGCGTCAGCATCTTTCCGCAGCCGCCTGACTGGCAAGGATTTATTCGCCTGGTGCAGCGGATGGAGGCGATGGGGGTCGATTCCTACTGGAGCTACGATCACCCTGCCGCCAACGCCGATTGCTGGACGGCGCTGGCCGCGCTGGCGGTGAGCACCGAGACGATTCGCCTGGGCACGATGGTCGATTGCATTTACTACCGCCCGGCTTACCTCCTGGCGCGTCAGGCGGCCGACGTCGATCGCGCCTCCGGTGGCCGGTTGGTGCTAGGCCTCGGCATCGGGCGGCTGGAAGAAGAGTTCGACGTGATGGGACTTTCCTATCCACCGACGCCGGTGCGCCAGCAGGGGCTGGAGGAAGTCTTTGCCATTCTGCGCGGTCTCTGGTCCGGGAACCGCTTCAGCTACCGGGGCGAGAGCTTCTCCGCTACGACGCCAGGTCCCTGGGGGCCGTTTCTGCCACCGGTGCAGGAGCCTTACGTGCCATTCCTCCTCGCTGGCGGCGGCGAGAAGACGACGCTGCGGCAGGTGGCGCGCTTCGCGGATGCGTCGAACATGGGCGCTCACCCGGCCATCGGGATGGCGGTATCCACGACCGACATCACGCGCAAATTCGACGTGCTGAAGGGATGGTGCAGTGAATATGGCCGTCCACCAGAGAGCATCCTGCGCACGCATTTCACCATGCCGCTGATTCTCGCTCCAACCCAGGAGGCCTTGCAGCAGAAGCTGAAACGCATGTCGCAGGAAACCCTCGTGTGGGCGGCGGACGCCCTCTTCGATGGCACCCCGGAGGAGGCCATCGCCTACTACCGCGAGCTGGCCGCGCTCGGGTTTCACTACTTTGTCGTCAACATTCTCAATGGTGACGAGGAGACGATCGAGCTGCTCGGCACAGACGTGATGCCGGCGTTCGTCTGACCTCAGCCAGGATCGGGCACCACGCATCCATCGCGCCATTCGCCATGGACACGTGATGACCCGGTGGCCGCTATGGGGCGACCGTGAAATCGATTGTCATGCCCGCTTCGTAGTGGCCAGGGACATGGCACGCCATCTGATAGGCGCCCGCGTCAGTGAAGGTCCAGAGCAGCGTCTTCGTCTCCCCGGGAGCAATGTCCTCAGCCTCTGATTCGACCGTCTTCCCATTGATCTCCGCCTCGAGCGGCTTGTCATCGGCTCCCGCGGGCTCGAACACGAGCTCGTGGGCCGCAGCACCCGTGTTGGTCACCTCGAACAAGTAGGGTGTCCCGGCCTTCAGGGAGGTCGTCGCGGGCTTGACGAACATGTCGCCGACTTCCACCTGAACGATCTCGGTGTCATCTGGCACAACGGTAAACGAGGCCATCATGCCGGCCTCGAAGTGCTCAGGCACGTGACATGCCATCTGATAGGCGCCGGGCTTCGTGAAGGTCCAGGTCATCTCCTTTGTCGCGCCCGGAGCAATATCCGCTATCTCCGCCTTTCCGGACGTCCCATCGAGCGGCTTGTCGACCACATCGCCTGCCTCAAGGACGAACTCATGCGTTTCCTTGCCGGCATTCGTGACCACGAAGCGATACGGCTGTCCAGCGATGAGCGCGGTCATAGACGGCGTGACCGAGAAGTCATTGAGCTCGACGTTGACCTCAATAGGCGCAGCCGCGGGAGTTGCCGCCGGAGTGGCATCCTGCGCTCCAACGGGAGCGCCGCCCATGGCGATGACAAGCGCCAATCCGGCGATACCTGGTGCAAACCTGTGCATGTGGTTCTCCTCCGCTCGTCGAGCGGAATACGTCTTTCGCGAGACACGCTACGTTCTCGGCATACCCTGCCGCCCTGTACCAGACGAATGGCAGTCGCCGTTTATTCCCGGTCGCTCGACACTGTCATGCCAAGCGCCCGGCGACGTCATCCGCGAGAAGCAGCGCGGAGAATGGCTTCCATTGGCGCGTCCTTTGCATAGGATAGGCGCAAGCGGCGCGCCGCGCCTTTGGCAAGGGGCTGTTCCCTACCGGTCCGAACATGGAGCAATCTCATGATTTTGCCTCCGCCAATGCGGCCGTTCGACATCGACATCGCGCTGGAGCGCGTCGAAGACGCCGTGCTCCCCTACCCGCGGGCGGCGATGTTCGAGTTGTGCGAGCGAGGCTATTGCACGCCCTTCCAGCAGCTGGTGGCCTGCATTATTTCCATCCGCACCCGTGACGAAGAGAGCCTGCCGATCAGCCAGCGCCTTTTCGCGGCGGCCCCGCATGCCGCCGATATCGAGGCGCTCACGCCGGGACAGATCGATGCCCTTATCCAGCCATCGACGTTCCATGAGCGGAAGGCAAAACAGATTCACGCCATCGCCGCGCGCACCGTCGCGGAATTCGGGGGCAAGCTGCCCTGCGACGACGAGGTGATGCGCTCCTTCGCCGGAGTGGGGCCGAAGTGCGCGCACCTGGCGCTCGGCGTCGCGTGTGGCGAAGCGCGGATCAGCGTCGATATCCACGTGCACCGGGTCGTCAACCGCTGGGGATACGTGCAAACGACGTCGCCCGAACAGACGATGCTGGCGCTCCAACAGGTCCTTCCGGCACGGTATTGGGTCTCGATCAATGCGCTGCTCGTGCCGTTTGGGAAGCACATCTGCATGGGGGTGAGCCCTCGCTGCTCCACTTGCCCTCTGCGGGAGATGTGTCCGCGCATCGGCGTGACGGCGCACCGGTAGCGCTTGTTTGGACGGAGGCAACAACGCTGATATCGAGGGGATGGCGTTTCCGGGCGAACTGTCGCAAAATCAGGATGGGTGCGCGATACCGGAGCATCGCGGTCGCGCGTTGCACTCCGTAGCAGCAGGCGGCGCCGCCCAGCCGCCCTCGGCAGGTGGTCTCGCGACGGTTGATAACATGTCAACATCCGTGGTAGAATTGCGGATTGGGTCGTGGGCGTTACCAGCAGAAAAGGAGCACATATTGCCCCTCGATCAGGACATTGAACTTCATCCAGCCGATGCGGTCGCCGCTGAATCGCAGTTCGGTCAGGACAATCATCGGGCCTTTATCGATGGCATCGAGGTCTGCGCCGAGCGCTACCCGAATGACGAGCAGCAGCGCGTCACCTGTTTTGCCGAGGTGGTGAGCACGACGATCGGTCGTCGCGCTTCCAAGCGCACCGGGACGGCCATTCCGGCGGACAGCGCCGAAAGCCGCCGCCGCGGGAGCGCGCACGCCCATGCCGCACTGCGCGCCAAGCGCGCCGCCGCCAAATCGGCTGCCGCCGCCGAGAAGTAGTCACCGGGACGAATTGAACCGAATTGAGACGGCCCTGGAGCGAGATGCCCCGGGGCCGTTTGCTTTTAGAATTCCGAATTTCTCGGCAATCCGGGAATACATTGGCGCGTTGTGTCGTCTTTCATGGTGATCGCACCGAGATGGAGGCGATCGCCG
>JBBRVX010000078.1:0-20659 GCA_038246475.1 Thermomicrobiales bacterium
ATCCGAATTGACCTCCCGCTGGCGGGCCAGGCGAGGAATGCATCCTCGCTCGGCCCGCCAGGGTTTGCCCGACCTTGGGGCGACGGATTAGCCCGTGATATCTCCACAGGCGACGTAGTTCGCGATGTTTTCCGCTGACTCGTGCGCGTTGATCGCGTACTCGCCGCTCGTCAGCTCATCGAGCGTCAAGTCCACGGTCGTCTCGCTCTTGCCATCCGCATCGATCTCGGTCAACGCCGCGGCCACCTCGCCGAGGTTGTCGCAGGTGCCGAAATGGATGTGGACCGGGTTGTCGCCAGTCGCGCCATCGACCATCAACGAGACCTTCGTCCCGTCGGCGGTCTCGGTCAACGTGGCTTCACCGCTCATGCCGGAATTGTTCAGCTCATTGAGCGTCACGGAGAGCTCGCGATTCTGCTCCGCCTGCGCGGCCAGGGCCGCGTCCGGGCCAGCCCCAGTTGGGCTGTGATGCAGATGCTCGAAGCCCTGATGCGGGGTGGCGACATAGGGGAACTCGGCCATGAAGGGAAGGTCGTTCGCCGGCACGCCGTCGCCGAGCAGCCCGTTGGCGCCGTTCTGGAACTCCTCACCGAGGAGGAAGCCCGCCGCCACCCGCAGCTCGATATCGACGACTTCGTCCGCCAGCCGGCGGCCGTTCGGGAAGCCGCCATTGTCGCCACCGATGACGCCGAGCGGATTCTCTTCTTCAGAGGGCGGGATAGCCACGTTGAGGCGCAGCATTTCGCTGGGAACGACGTCCGGCGGCTGATTGAGCCCCGGCACGCCGGTCAGGAAGACGGTGACCAGGTCATCGCGGCCCGATTCCGGCACCGGAACCAGGGCGTCGCCGTACAGCAAGTTGAGCAGCTTGGCCAACTCGGGATCGGTGACCGCGCCCAGGAACTGCGTGTCGTTGCCAGGATGGGACGAATTGAAGAGGTCCTTGGCGCCGAGCGGCGCGACCACTTCGTTCACCAACGGCATGCCCAGGCGCGACACCTGCACCAGCGGTCCGGAGGACTGCTGCGTACCGGGCGCTAGCACCTTGGTGGATGGACGAAGCGCGGTGGTCCAGACACCGATGACGGCGTTGGCGGCTTCCGCGTCAGCCGGAACCGCGCCATCGCGGGTCAACTGCTCGACCGGAACCTGGATGGCCAACGACTGCACGTTGAGGCCGGCCAGGTCATCGACGCCGCCCCCCTCGTTGCCGGGAAGCTGGCGAATGGTGAGCAGGTCACCGATGCCGCCGAGATCGACCCAGAACGGATCGTCACGCTGGCCGGCGAAGACCTTGATCCCGTCGCCCACTTCGGCAATCGCCGCCGAGGCCAGGGCCTCGTAATCGGGCGTCGACTTTGGACCGATGTTCGACGGCGGCGTCATCAAGCCGCTGGCGATCTCGGTCAGCACCCCGCCCCGCCCTTCGGAAAGGGTGTAGGTCTGGCGCACGTTGAGATTCGGGCTATCGAGGGAGTCGACGGGCCCGGTCTGATAGAGGAAGGACGCGGGGTTGACAATCTCGGTGGCAAAATTCCACTGATAGAAGATGTCCTCGACCGTATCGCCATTGTTGTCGATGTTGATCCGGTAGGTGACATCATCGCCAAAGCGATAGAAGTTCGGGAATCCGGCCGGGTCCTGCATCGGATAGTAATTGGCGATCAGGGTGACGGTGTCCGGGGCGTCCGGGCTCACGAAGGCGTACAGGTCGGTGGCGTCGGCCGCCGGGTCCTGACTGATGAGCGGAGCTTCCCGGTGACTGGACGCCTTGCTGGGTATGGCGCCCAGGTTGAACACCGTGGACAGCCCGACCATGGCCACGAGGGCCAGGCTGAGAGGTGCTGCTGTGCGAAGGTGCATGAGTCTGTCTCCTGTTTCAACGCTTCGTCCACGACACCGTGGACAGAGAGGTGAACGGGGGCGACGAGGCGGCGAGCGGCCACCTTCCGCACCGAGATGAAGCGATGGCGCGCCAACGGATCGATCGTTCATGGCGTGACGACCTCTCGGCTCCATGAGCCGCTTTCCGCGATCTGATCGATGTTTTCTGTACTTCGCTCGGTCATACGGGGTGATGTCCGCGCTTGGATCACTCGACTTCACCGCGTCTACAAAAGGAGCGCCGGATGGTGATCCGGAACCAGGTCGGCCAGGTCGGCTCGCAGCCGGCGCAGCCCGAGCCGGACCCGTCCTTTGACTGTGCCAAGCGGCACGCCCGTGCGAGCGGCAATCTCGCTGTGACTCAAACCTGCCAGGAACGCGAGCCCGACGGCCTCGCGCTGCGGAGGCGGCAGCGCGGCCAGCGCGGCATGCAGGCGATCAGCCTCATCGGCCAGCGCGACCGTGGCCGGCACGTCGTCTCCAGAGCGAGCACTGTCCGCATCCAGGGCGTGGCCTGGCTGATGGCGCTTCGCGACCTGACCCGCCCGGAGCTGGTCGAGCGCGATGTTGCGGACAATCGCCACCAGCCAGGAGCGAACGGAGCCCCGCGCGGCCTGAAATGAAGAAGCGCCGCGCCAGGCTCTGATAAATGCGTCCTGCGCGATCTCTTCCGCGGTCGATGGATCGCGCACCAGGATGTACGCGGCGGCGAAAGTGGCGGAAAAGTAGCGGCGATACAGGCGGTCGAGCGCCATGGTGTCGCCATGGGCGACCGCGGTCATCAGGACGACGTCATCCGGGCCGTCGAGGGCACTGATCGAAGCCCTCTCTCGTGGGTCGGACGGACGGGGCCACGCCGGGCGGTTCGAAGGGGGCACTGCCGCGGATACCATGATTGCGCTCCTCGATCTGTCGGATGCAATGCGTTGATGGCTCTGCTTGCAGCCTAGAGATTTCGGCGCCGCCGCGCGTCAGGATTGGCGCCGGGAAGAAACCTGGGAATATTCCTGGGTCATCGGGACGAGAGCAGCGAACCGGGCGTTCACGTGGTCCGGCATCTCCTCCCGTGACAACCGGCGTTGGGCCAGCCGGACGCGACATATCATCTTGGCGGGATCCGCTCCGGCGCGGTGATCCAGCCGGGCGCGCTCCTCGTAGTCATGGCGAAGGGCGGACGCTGCCCATGCAGCGGGCGTGGGGGCGCGCCAACGGAGGTAGATATGATCGAACTCGGACGCGACCGTGTTCACACGGGCTCATGTCAATCGCAGGCGCGGAGACAACGCGGTGGATATTGGCGGTTTCTTGGGGTAGCGCTGATGGCGCTCGCGTTGGGCAACCCCATTGCGAGCGGGGGGAACGGGGCAAACGTCGCCGTGGCGGCTGGCTGCCAGACGCCCTTCGTCGTCTACACCGGTCCCCAGAACCCGGGCACGACGACGGCAAACGGCGACGTGACGCTGATTCGCGACAGTCGTTTGCTCGGTGAATATGGCGGCGAGGGGCGCTTCGGCGGCTATGCCATCCACGGCTCGATGGACAACATCCTCAACACCGCAACCGGCATGGCCCGGGTGCAGGGGGAGCTTGTCGCCACCAGCCCCGACGGCGGCTCATCGATCACCGTCTGGTACACCGGCCAGGTCGATTTTGGCGCGGGCATGGCGACAGGGAACTTCACCGCCGGCAATGGCGTCGGGAACGACGCTGGCTATCGCGCCTTCGGCACGCTGCAGGGGACGGTTGTGGGTCCGGCGACGTTGGAGGGAGTGGATATTGGCCTCTGCTAGTTTGCCAGCCCGCTTCGCTTCCGCCATGCGAGCGGCCTCTTGAGGCCCGTGTCAGCCCGAGCCCGCGAGGGATCTCGTCGCCAGGTATGGCGATTCGAGATCGAACCATGACACTCTTTGTTCTTCGGCCTGACCTTCCGAACGCGGATCGCGTTAGCGTTTCTCCAGCACGATGGCCAGATGACCTGCCAACGAATCGAGCGGGTTGCCGATTGGAACGCCTGTCTCGGCCGCGACCCGCCGCGCCGCATCCGCCATCGAGAGCTGGCCGACGGAGATCGCCTGATACTGGCCAGAGCGCGTCAGCTCGCGCAGGCGGGCGGAGACGGCGGAGGCGTACTCCTCGGTCTTGCCGGCCAGCACCAGCTCGAACGTGCCGTCGATCACCTCGACCGCGATGTCGGGATCGCGCCCCGCCCGCGCCGCAACGTCGCGGAAGCGGCGAATGGTGCCTGCCACCGTGGCGGGATTGGTGAAGAGCAGAAGCTGGGGTGAATCCTGCTCCAGCAGATCTGCGAAAAAGGGCTCGTCGATCTTGACGATCGGTAAAGGCAAGTCGAGCGTCTCATCGGGAAGCATGGCGATGTAGTTCGTACAGGTGATGAGCATGGCGTCGAGGTCGCAACTCGCCATCCAGTCGAGCTGCCGCCGCACCTGCGCGCTGGCCTGATCGTTGGCGATCCCGCGATCGGAGCCGATGCGGCGCATCAGCCCCGGCTCGACAAAGTGGACGGTCTCGACCCGATCGGGATCGACGATGCCATCGATGTAGGCGATGTTGGAGTGGTGCATGTGCAGACAGCCGAGCCGAAATTTCTCCATTCCCATGAGACTGCCTCACGTTGGCTGATGGATGGCATCGCATCGAGGCCGGGATGGTAACACTGGCCAGCCCGATTCGTGCTCGCTCAAACTCAATTCAGATGTCGAGGATGCCCCGCGCGTAGCCGATGCGCACGGCATCGGTGCGGTTCTGAGCGCCGAGCTTGTCGAGCAGATTGGCGACGTGATACTGGGCCGTCTTGGTGCTGGTGCCCAGTGACACGGCGATCTCCTTGTCCGCCAGCCCCTGGCCGATCAGGTGCAGCACCTCCCGTTCGCGCCGGGTCAGCCGGTCGCCCTGATTGATCGTGGCCGCCAGTTTGCCGGCGACCAGCGGGGTGAGAAAGGCGCCGCCCGCGCCCACCGCCCGCACCGCCGCGGCCAGCTCATGCGCGGTGGCATCCTTCAGCAGGTAGCCCTGGGCGCCAGCGCGCAGAGCCTGCAGGACAAGCTCTTCCTGCGCAAAGCTGGTGACCACGATCGAGCGCGTCGGCGCCCGGAGGCGTGATATGCGGGCGATCGTCTCCACCCCGCCAAGCTTCGGCAGGCGCAGATCGACCAGAGCTACCTCCGGGCTCAGCGCGGCGACCATGCGCAGCCCTTCCTCGCCGTCTGCGGCCTGCCCCACGACGACGACATCGGGTTGCGCATCGAGCAATGCCGCCAGGCCGGCCCGGGTAGCCGGGTGATCGTCGATCACCACCACGTGGAATCTGGCCGCGGCCGGAGTTGCCCGCGGGGGCGCGCTGCTGGTGGCGCGCGGGTCGGCGCGCTGGAGTTGGTAGGGGATGGCCGCGATGATCGTCGTGCCGCTCCCATCGTCCGGGTTGCTCCGAACCTCGAGGCGACCGCCCAACGCCTGCAACCGCTCTGACATGCCCGATAGCCCGAATCCCCCACCCTGCGCGGCGCGATCGAGGGTCCTGGCTGGATCGAACCCTCGCCCATCGTCCGCGATCGACACGCTCACCTCGCCATCGCCGAAGTCCAGCAGAACATCCACACGCGAGGCGGCGGCATGTTTGCGGGCGTTGGCGATGGCTTCCTGGGTCACCCGCAGCAGCGCCAACTGCACGTCGGCGGGGAGCGGCCGCGTCGTGCCGGAAACGACCAGGTGGCATGGCATGCCAGCGCGTTGCGAATCGGTTTCGCCCTGCAAGGCCTCGATCAGGGAACCGCTCTCCAGCGCGGACGGTCCCAGATTCCAGACCGAGCGACGCGCTTCGTCCAGCGCGGCACGCGCGTTCGTTTCCGCCGCAAGCAGCTCAGCCGTGGCCCGCTCCGGATCGCTGGTGACGAGACCACGAGCCGCGCGAAGTTGAAACGTGAGCGTCAGCAGCGATTGCGCGAGGGTGTCATGAATCTCCCGCGCCAGGCGGTTGCGCTCCTCCGAGACCCCCAGCTCGCGGCTGGCGGCGTAGAGCCGCGCATTCTCGATGCCGACCGCCGCGTGGCGGGCCAGGATCGCCAGCACCGCGATCTCCCGCTCCCCAAACTGGCGTTCCCGGTCGTTCGCGGCGATGCCGAAGGTGCCAATGATCTCCTCATGCCACCAGATGGGGACGCCGATCCAGGGACCGAGATCGTGGAATGCCGGGTCGGGCAATGGCCGGGCGATATCCTCATAGCTGGCCAGGATCACCGGTCCGCGGCGGGCGATGACCTCTCCCATCAACCCGGAATTTGAGGGGATGGCTCGCGCGTCGAGCCCTTCGGCGGCGAGGTTATAGGTCGCGACCAAGCGGCGCGGGGCGTCGAGGCTGGCCCCCACTAGGCTGATAGCCCCGGCGTGGGCATCGAGCAGGGAGACCGCGTTGGCCACCACCTGTTTCAGCAACGCCTCGATGTCCAGCTCGGAGGCAATCGATTCAACGGCCTCGCGCAGCTTGTCGAGCTGTCCCAGGGCGTTGTGCAGTTCCTGGTTTTGGCCCGTCAAGCGGCGAGCGCTTTCCGCTTCCTGGCGCAGGGCGTCATCGCGCTCGATCTGGGAGGCGATCATGCGGGCCAGGATGCGCATGGCGTCGATGTCGGTCTGACCCAGGTTGAGCACCCGCTGGTCGTGGGCGCACAGGGTGCCAAAGACCCGGCCATTGCCGAGGACGATGGGCACCGAGGCATAGGAGCGTGTGCCGATCAGCAGCTTTCCAGGGAGATCGCGCCAGTGGGGCTCGGTATCGGCATCGCGCACGACCAGCGGGGAGAGCGAGGAGAGCACCGCATCGCAAAAGGTGTCGGCGCGAGCAACGCTGATCGGCGTGGTGATGCCCAGGCCCATGCGGTCGCAGGCGTGGGAGACAACCAGCGTCTCGCCTTCCAGGCGGTGAATCATCGTCAGGCCGATGCCGATGAGATCGGCCAGCAGCTCCAGAGTCTCGTTGATCGCATCATCGAGCGAGGGAAACGGCGCCGCCGCGTACGCCGCGAGCGCGGCCAGGCGCTCGACGCCCGGAGCCCCAGGGATGGACTGATTGGAGGTACGTGGCATCGCTGCTTCCAAACAGGGTCGAATGCACGATAACGGGCGACGCCGGACGCGTTGCGGGTCGCGCGCATTGTAGCGAGCCGAAACCGGCGCCGCGCGTCGCATGTGTTGCACTGATGCGTTGCTCGCGGATAGCATGCATGGGCGAATGACAGATTGAAGATGTTAGCGCCCGTCCTATAGCGGCAATGCGCCTGGGAGTTACATAGTGGTGGCCCGAGGAGGCGGACTGGAACGGGATGCTCCAGTCAGCAGACTTGCGAGCCGAGACGTCTTCGTGGTTGATGTTCGCTGGTTCGGCGAGAACACGATCGAGCGAACCTACAAAAACGCGACCGGCAACCTTGGGAGTGGGCTGCTCTATCGGGACAGTGAATCGTGGGCAAGACGATCGTGGCTGGGCAGCGGAGGGTGACTGTCTCCAAGACACAGGTGCATTGTGGCCGGAACGCCCTCAAGAAGTTCGTTTTCGCCTGGGCGCCGATCGATGGCGTGTAGGCCGCCGAGTTGTGTTACGTCTGGCGTCCCTTCACCTTCGGGCTGGACTGGGGCGCGGTCAGCGTCGATAACGACCTCGATGATTTGCTGGTGCGCTCTATGAAGCCGCAATGACGTCCGACCCAGGCGACAAGCCGATCCGGCTTTCGATGCACGCCAGAGGGTATCTTGGCCGCCGAGGATTCACTGAGCTGGAGGTGGTGGAGACCATCCGAAGTAGTACGTGGCTCCCAGCGTCGAAGGAACTTCTGGAAGCGTCGCGGGACTTTCCGTACGACGGCGAATGGAACGGGCGACACTACGCTACGAAACAGGTCCGGCCGATTTTCATCGAAGAGGAAGACGAGATCGTGGTGGTGACGGTATTTTCCTATTTCTTCTAATCACCAGATCGCTCGGAAATTGGCGCCGGCAAGGAGGGACGAACAATGCATATCCGCTATGATCCCGAGGTTGACGCGCTCAGCGTCATCTTTCGGGAGACGACGGTAACGACTAGGAAGCTTGCCGAAGGAATTGTGGCCGAGTACGACGCTCAGGATCAGCTCGTCGGCCTCGAGATTCTCGATGCGGGCTTGCGCCTGGACGGACCGTCAATCTTGCGCGAGGTCACCCTGGAAGGCGTCGCCCTGGCCGCGCCGCGCGGTGGCCACGACGCGGGAGAGACGCAGTGATCTGCTGGAATGACCGGACACGGCGCGTTGGCTGACCACCAAGAGCGATCGCTCGCGGTCGAGGTGATAGAGCGCTGGAAGGGGCTGCGCGATCAGGCGCTTGCTGATTCCGCGTGGCAGTCGGAGCTCGCGCGGGAGCGGGCTTTTCGCCAGGAAGTCGGCCCCAAAATCCTCACGCTGATGCGCGGCTTTCTTGATGGAGCGGTGAGTCTGGTCGAGTTCCAATCGACGCTGGATCGAAAATCCCGAACGGAGTGGAACATCCTCGGGATTAAAGGCGCCTCCGGGGCGATGTTTCTCAACATGCTCGTCAAGCACATTCCGGATCAGGCCGACCTTGTCTCATTGCTGCACGCTGCCCTGCCTCTTCCCGTTGACAACGCGAGCGGCGAATCCGAGATGCTGCGCTTCTACGACGCATTGAACGGGTTCGTCGCGGCCCGGCAAGTCACAGTCCGGCAAGTGCAACCGGCGCGGACACCCTTTCTCTTCAGCGCTTTCTGGTACTTGCAGGATGCGGAAGCCTGGCCTGTCTATTACCTTTCGGCCCGCGGCGTCTTCAGCCGAGAGGGACTCTTTCACGAAGCGCCCAATAGCAACCCGGTCGACAACTATTTCACTTTTCGCCGGCTCTGGCGCGAGTTGAGCACGGCCCTCGGGCTCGATGCGCTCAGTCTGGAACACCTCATTCTCAGGATCGAGCAGCACGGCCAGCCTGTTCGCCCCCCTGAACGCTCGACCGTTCCCGCCGACGAGCTGACGCCCGGCCCAGCGCCCGCCCTGGTCGAGGAATCCGGATCGCTGCACGCTCAGGCGCAGTGGCTGCTGGCGAGCATTGGCCGGCGCCTGGGATACAAAGTCTGGATCGCAAGCAACGACCGGAGCAGACGTTGGGAGGGGCAAGCACTCGGTGATTTGAGCGTGTCCGCGCTGCCGCCCCTTGGGGCTGGTGGCGCGACGCAGCGCACTGTCGAGCTGATCGACGTCCTTTGGATCAGCGGTTACAACGCAATCGTGGCCGCTTTTGAAGTTGAGCATTCGACAGCAATCTACTCGGGGTTGCTGCGCATGAGCGACTTGGCGGTTCTGGCGCCGCTGGTCAGTTTCCCGATCTACATCGTCGCCCCGGCGGCGCGGCTGGAAGAGGTTCGCCGGCAGTTGCGAAGGCCAACCTTCCAGGCGTTGGAGCTGCACAAGCGGGCGGCATTCTTCTCGATCGAGGCCCTGGCCCAGGATGCTGACAACATCATGAAGTTTGCCAACAGCGCGGCGGCGATCGATGCTTTGGCCGAGCGAGTCGGGGATGTTGGCGGCGACGAAGGGTGGCAGTAGGTGACGACCTCTCAGGTGAGGATTACTCAGCAGAAGGAACGAGAGGGAACCCGATGACCGATGCCACGCCCCTGCCACTGAAGCGAAAACTGATCGAAGTTGCCCTGCCCCTGGAGGCCATCAACACCGCCTCGGCGCGAGAGAAGTCGATTCGGCATGGGCACCTCAGCACCCTGCACCTCTGGTGGGCGCGGCGGCCCCTGGCCGCCTGCCGCGATGTCCTCTTCGCCTCGCTGGTCGACGACCCCTCCTCCGATCCGAACCTGACGGAGACCGAAGCCGACCTGAAGCGCGACGAGCTCTTCGCCCTGATCGAAGAAATGGTGCAGTGGGAGAACTCGAACAATCCGGACGTGCTGGCCCGCGCCCGCGCCGAGCAGGAAATCGTCCAACATTTGACCGCGCTGCCTCGCGCCAAAGTCCGGCTGACGCTGGAGATCGAGGCCGACATCCCCGAGGGCGTGCCGGAGAAGGTCGTTCGCGATGTCAGCGAGAACGCCAGCGCCCTGAAGTTCCGAGTGAGCGGATTTGAGGAATAGTGCCTACAGCGGCGCGGTGGCCACGATCTCTCCCGTGGCGACTTCGGTCCCGAGCGGCCCCGGCTCCACCGTGATCGCCAGTAGGTCGTAGCGAGAGCGGTCGGCGACGATCGCGTGCTGGTCGGTCGGCTGGTCAAAGACGCCGGCTGGCTTCGCCTCTTTGCCCTTGATCAACCAGACCTCGTAGACCTGCCCTTCCTTCAGCGGCGGCAGATTCTTGACATCGAGGAGGAAGAGCTGCTGGTCAGGTGAATAGTGCACTTCGCCGCTGGCGCCCGGCGCCGCATCAGTCGGCGCCAGGGCAATCACTTCCGGCGGCGGCGTGCTCTCGATCTGATTGCGCAGTTGCAGGTTCCAGTAGAGGAGCCCCGCGGTGATCAGCAGCAGCGCCGCGGCGGCCGCGACCCACGGCGTTGCCCGCGACCAGAACGAGGCCGGCCGCTGGATCGGCGCTGGCAGCGGCTCGGCCACCGGCGGCAGAACCTGCATCGTGGGCTGGCTGGGCAGCCTGACCGGCTCGACCGTCGGCACTGGCGAACTCGCCGCCGCGTCCGCGAGCACCGCCGCCGCGATGCGATCCCGCAAACCAGGTGGCGGTTCCATCGGCACGACGAGCGCGGGGAGCAGGTCAACCGCGGCCCACAGCTCGACGATCTCCGCCCGCGATTCCGGATTCGTCGCCAGGAAGGCGCGCACCGCTGCCGCTTCCTCGTCGCTCACCGCGCCCAGCGCGTATGCGCCGAGCAGATCGCGCATCTCCGCGTCCCTGAGCGCGTTCAGCTTAGGCTCCACGATTGAACTCCACGGATCGTTCCGATCCTGGCCCTGGTTCCGCGAGCAGGCCGCGCAAACGTCTCAGACCGAGGCGCAATCGTCCTTTCACCGTCCCCAGCGGCAGGCCGTCCCGCTCCGCGATCTCGCGGTGCGTCAGCCCATCGAAATACGCCATCTCGATCGCGCGGCGCTGATCTCCCGGCAGCGTTGAGACCGCCGAGCGCACGCGATCCTGCTCCATCTGCCCCGAGATTTCGCTCCAGGCGTCCGGAACCGCTTGCCGGTCGGCGATTTCGTCCAGCCCAGCGACCACCGGGGGCGCCCCGGCGCGGCGCCGGTGCAGGTCGATTGCGCAGTGATGAACAATGGTCAGCAGCCACGAGCGTACGCCTCCACGGGCGGGATCAAAGGTCGAGCCACGCCGCCAGACGCGGAGCAGGGCATCCTGCACCGCTTCTTCCGCCGCCCCGGCCTCACCGAGAATGCGATAGGCAAGGCCATAGGCCACTCGACCATGCCGGTCATAGAGCGCAAGTAGCGCCTGATGATCGCCACGGGCCACGGCCGCGATGAGTTGGTCGTCCCCTGGTTCCGGATCGGCCATCGCGCCTATCTACTCGTCCCTACGCGTTTCGTCTGCTCCACGGATCATAACCGCCTTGGGCCGCGTCTGCCGCACCGTGCGCGGCGGCGCCGCGTGGCGCCTCCTTGGGCAGGAAGAGAGACGAGTTCTTGAGTTAGATGGAACTCGCCGCGGCGAGACTCAGCTCGCCGCTGACAGTTCTTTTCGCAAGCGCCGGGCGATGCACTCGGCCTCTTCCGCCGTGACCCCTAGCGGAGCCACGCTCAGCCGCCCGTGCTCCGCGTGCGACTGATCGATGGCGATAGCGGGTTCGCCTTCCAGCAGGCGATTGACCAGGGCATAGGCGCGTTCTCCCGCGCCATCTCCGTCGAGATCGATGCGCAACGACGGGACCGGTTTGCTCTCCGGCACATGGCGATGAAATCTCACGCCGGGGATGCCGTCCACCGCGGTTTCAATCGGGTCGAGCAGCCGGTGCATCCGCTCCAGGTCTGCCTCGTCGCTGCCTGCCACGAAGCGTTGCAGCGCCACCAGCAGCCCGACGATCTCCTCGCGGCCAACTTTCATCGAGCGGCCAAAGCCCTGATGCGGGATGCCGGCCAGGGCGCCGCCGAGCAGCCCGCGCTTCGACCAGGTTTCCGGACGCACATCCATGTCCTGATGCTGCAGGGCAACGGAGGCGATCAGATCCGCCCGGCCAGCCAGAATGCCGCTCGCCTGCGGCCCGCCGATGGCCTTGCCTCCCGAAAAAACCACCAGATCCGCCCCCTCGGCGATGAAGCGGCGCAGGTTCGCTCGCGGCGGCAGCTCGGCCGCTGCGTCGACGATGACTGGAACGCCTTTGTCGTGCGCGATCGCGCGAACTTCGGATAGAGGGACGGTTCCTGGCGTGTTGAGGATAGGGCCGGCGACCGCCGCGGTCCGCTCGGTGATCGCCGCGGCGATCTGCCAGGGATAAGTCCCACCCGCGCCCGGATAGCCGAGATAGCCAACCTCCACCATCCGCACCCCCACCGCGCGGATAGCGTGGTCGTAGGCATTGCGATGGCCGCGCTGGACGACGACCTCGTTCTTGAGCCCGGTCGTGTCAGGCAGCCGGTCCATCGCCCCCACGTCGTAGCCGGCGACGCAGGCGGCGACGCCCAACGACAGCCCGGCAGCCGCTCCCGTGACTACGTAGGCCGCCTCAGCGCCAGTGATCCCGGCGATAACCTCACCAGCCCGGGCTTGCAGCTCATCGATCGCGACGAACGCCGCCGCCGCCTCGGCCATCGCCGCCAGCACCTCGGGAGCCATGCGGCTGCCGCCGAGGCGGGTCAGGGTGCCGCTGGCGTTGATGACCGTGCGCACGCCGAGCTCGTCATAAATCCCCATTAAGAGGTTTCCCCTTTTCCGCGAGAACAGTCGAAAAGCCGTTTCACTCTGCCTGGATCGTCAAGGCCATCGCGTCCGTCTGACGCCCCTCCGCCGATCGCCACCATCTCCGAGGCGATCCCCCTCCGCCTCCATAACGGCGGCCACTTCACATCACTCCATCGTTCTCAGCGCCCTTCAGGGTGCTTTCGTCGATCCAGCAGGAGGATTTATCCTCTTGCGACACGCCAGCGGCGTTCCCCTGTGCCCACCCCGCCCAGAGCCACCCTACGCGTCTACCCGGAACCGTTGCACCACCTCATCGTCGATCTCGATGCCGAGTCCCGGCTTTTCGGGCAGGGCCACCATGCCATGCTCCACCGAGAAGCGCTCGACCGTGAGCAGTTGGTTGAGCGCCGTCTCCTGCACGCAGTATTCGAGGAAGGAGGCGTTCGGCATGGCCCCGATGACCTGCAGCGAGGCGGCCTTGATGATCCCGGTGCTCCAGGAGTGGGGGACCATGCTTACGCCGCGCAGATCGGCCTGATGGGCAATGCGCACCAATTCGGTGATCCCTCCGGCGCGGGTGACATCGGGTTGGATGACATCGACCCGCGTTTCTTCCATCAGCCGCTCGAAGCCCCAGTGGGTGGTGTCTTCCTCGCCACAGGCGATGCGCGTTTCCACCGCGTCGGCCAGTTTGCGGTAGCCAGCGACCTCGTCCGGCCAGAGCGGCTCCTCCACCCAATACGGACGGTACTCCTCGAAACGGCGCACCTGCCGGATAGCGTGATCGGCGTTCGGCCAGCCCATGCCGATATCAAACATCAGATCGACGTTCTCCCCCGCGGCCTCGCGCGCGGCGCGCACGAGCGCGACATCGAGATCGGAGTTGCGGCCGAACGGTCCCCAGCCGAGCTTCAACGCGGCAAACCCCTGCTCGACGATTCCGCTGACCACCTCTCGCACTTCGCCGGGCGTCTCCGGCATGAGCGTGCTGGCGTAGGCTCGAATTTCGGTGCGATGCGGCCCGCCGAGCAGCCGGTGGATCGGTTGGCCGAGCGCCTTCCCCTTGATGTCCCAGAGGGCGATATCGATGCCACTCATGGCGTGGATGGCCGGTCCGGTCCGGCCGTAATAGATCGATCCCCGGTACATCTTCTGCCAGAGGCGATCGGTCTCCAGGGGATTCTCGCCGATGAGCATGCTACGCAAGCCCATGGCATTGGCATGCGACGGCGGCGCATCAACAATCGCCTTGATCACCGGCGGGAACGAATCGACTTCGCCGATGCCGGTAATCCCCTCGTCGGTCTCGATGCGGATCAGGAGTGCGTCCTGGCTGCCGTCCGCCTTCGACACATCGACGCTTGGTTGGCGCAGGATGATCGCCTGCACGTCGGTGATCTTCACGCCTGTTCCCTCTCCCCTCGCGTGTCCGGCCAGGCAATTGAAACACTACCCGCGACCAAGGCAACCAAACCTCCGGCTCCATAACCTCCCTGCAACCGGGTCCTTAGCAGGTCACGCCTTCGTTCTCAGCCCCATTCTGTGGGGCTTTCGTTGGTCCAGCGGGACGGCTTTCAGCCTCCCGCGGCGAGGTCGCAGGCATTCCCCCTGCCAACGCCCACCGGCACATCCTCGCCGCGACGCTACCTCAATGCCGGTCGATCCGCGTCAGCGCCGGGTCGGGGCGAGCCCGCAGCTCGCGCACCAGCGCCACCAGGTTGTCCGCCGCCCGCTCGAACATCAGCCCGCCCTTTTCGGCGGTGGCTTTGGTCGCTTCGCCCGCCACGCCAGAGGGCGAGAAGCTGCTCCACCAATGCTCGCCGAAATGAACCCCGGTCGCGTTGGCCAGGTCCATTTGCAAGAAGCGCCCCTGCACGAAGTTCATCTCGTCGGCGATCCGGTCTGCACGGACGCGTTCCGGGTCGAGATATTGCATCACCGCGGTTTCCAGTTCGCAGGCGTGCGCCATGCCGCCGGGGGCGACGGAATCGCGCACCTCGGCCACGTTGTCCGCCAGAGTGGTCCAGAGGAGCGAGGCGCAGAGGGCCCCGGTGCGGACATTCACCTCGTTGGCGGCCACAGCCAGATAGGGCGGGTTGACGCCATGCCCGCTGATGAAGATGCAGCGGTCGAAGCCGTGCGCGGTGACGCTGGTAACCACGTCGATCAGGTAAGTGATGACGTTATCCCATTGAATGGCAATCACTCCTGGAAAATCCATGTGATGGGCGTTGAAGGCAAACGGGATCACCGGCAGGATGAGCATCTCGTCCGGAGCGCGACGGCCCGCCTCGTCACAGAGGCGGCTGACGATGAAATTGTCGGTGTTCAATGGCAAGTGGTAGCCATGCTGCTCGGTGGCCCCAATCGGCTGAATGACCACCGGCTTGTGCGCGGCGACCTCGCGCAGCTCCTCCCACGTCAGGTTGCCCCAATAGAACCGCGCGCGATCCGCAAATTCCATCGCCAGTTGTCCTCGTGTTGCTCTGGCATCGGCCAGAATGTTTGCCTATCGACACCTCTCATGCGGCAACCATCGTTCGTGTCATCCCGAGGAAACGTCCAGGCGGAGACGAAGGAAGGCGTGCGAGCGAGATCGGGTTCCACCCGCGCGATCACTCTGCACCGGGCGGCGTGGATGTCAGGGCCGGGCTCTGCCACCCCAGGCGCTCCCGCGGATGCGCGCTCGCGGATCGTCCGGCGACCGTCGGTCCGGCCAGATGGTCGCGCATAGCTTGTCTGGCGCGGACGGCATCGCGATCCCGCACCGCCTCGTAAATTGCGCGGTGGTCGAGGACATCCTGCTCGGTGGGCAGTTGGCCATCCCATTGGTAGAAGGAGATGATGGCTCCGCTCACGCGCCAGAGTGCCGAATTGTGTGTGGCGCGCACCAGATCGAGGTGAAATCCCAGGTCCTCCGGCACCGCCACGCCCTGACCGATGGCCTCCGCCAACCGTTCCACGTCGTAACGGAGCCGGGCAATGTCCTCTTCGCTCGCGCGCACGGCGGCGAGCGCCGCCGCCTCCGGCTCGACGATCCCCCGCACCTCGAGCAACTCTTCCCGGATGCGGTCGTTCGGCTGGTCGAGCAGGCTGTCGCCGCGAAGAAGAAGATCGGGGCGCAGAGAACGGACGAAGGTGCCCCGGCCATGCTGAATCTCAAGGACGCCGAGGGAGGTGAGCTCGCGCACGGCCTCGCGCACCGTAGAACGACTCACTCCCAGCGTCCCACCCAGCTCTGGCTCGCTCGGCATGCGGTCGCCCGCGCGATAATCGCCACTGCGCAACATGCCGCAGATGGCATCCGCGACCTGCTGCGATGCCTTGCGCTTGACCGACGTCACCATGAGCGATCTAACCTCATCCTTCTTCGCCGCTGATCGCGACATGCCCTGTCCCGCGCGGCGTCGTGTGCGGCGCAAGCGTAGTTCCTGTCACCCACCCGAACCAGACGTAGCGTCACCTTGCGGTAAGGCGCTCCTGAAGCGCCTGCATGCTTCGCACCGAGCCGGCCGTGAACACCTCGGCCATGGCGTCCGGCCACTTGAACCCCGACGAGGTCAGCAGGAGCACCGCACTCGCCCCCGGTTTCACGATCTCACGCGCCACCGCCTGCTGATATCCGGCGAGCGCCGCCGCGCTGGCAGGATCGGTATAGATGCCCATGCCGGCGAGGTCGGCGATGGCCCTCCGCAATTCGCCTTCGGTGACATCGATCGCGCGGCCGCCCCAGCGCCTGATTGCCTCCATCGCGTGTCGCCCGCTGCGAGGATCGGAGAGGGACAGGGCAATCGATTCCGGATGATCGAGCGTGACCTGCCGACCAACCGCCAGGCTTTGACTGAGCGCGTTCGCACCGGTCGGTTGAATCGCGCAGACACGCGGCATGGGCGTGCCGGAAAGCGCGGCCATCTCGGCGAGCCCTTTGCTCATGCCGTACAACGTGTCGCCGCCGGCGGTGGGAATGAAGACGGCGTCAGGCATTGCGCCAAGCTGCTCGACGATTTCGTAAGCGACGGCCTTGTATCCCTCCCCGCCGAAAGGATTTGCCGCGCCGGAGAGAGCTGGATCCATCGAGGTGGCGGGAAACCACCCCTCGCGCACCAGTGAGGACAAGGCCCCCTGCTGCGCTTCCGGTTCCAATTGGGCCGCGACACCGCCGAAGGCGCCAATGGCGCGCAACAGGCCGGCCGGCGCTTGCGGGTGGCAAAAGACGACCGAGCGCAGGCCCGCGGCGGCAGCGTGGGCCGCGGCGGACACCCCATGGTTGCCGGTCGAGCTGGCCACAACCCCACGGCAGCCCAGCAGGGTGGCAACGCGGGATGCCACCAGGTGATAGCGGTCCTTGTGCGAACTCGTCAGGCTGACCGCCTCGTTTTTCAGGAAGACCCCGGCCCCAAAACGTGGCGCGGCAACCAATGGGGTCGGGGGGAGCGGTGGCGGTTCCCGCGTTGAGGCGGCAAATGGCGCATAGGCGCGGCGGGCCGCGGCGGCGGCTTCTCGCGGGCCCAGCCCATTCCAGGGAGCCGTTTCGTAGACCATCTCCAATGGAGCGGCCACGCCGCATGCCTGGCAGCCGCCGAAGAGGGGCTCCCAGCCGGCGTCACTGCCGCAGAGCAGGCAACAGACGCGGGCGTGGGGATGCAGAAGGGAAGACAGCACGTTTTCATCTTCGCCATCATGGCCTCTCGTCACAGTCCCTCTCCGCCCTTCGCGTGGGGCTCCAGCCGGCGATCGCGGCCGCCACGGTCCCTGATCTCATCCATCGACGGCATTGTGGCAACCGATGGAGTCACGGTCAAGTGACATCAGACATCGCCTGCTACGTTTCAAGAATGGACGCCTTCAATGAAAAGTATGGGGCAAAATGGCATCAGACGTCTGATGCCTATTGACACACTGGTTGCCGCTTCGTAGACTCAAATTCAGGCTACTTCCTGGAAAATCTCTACTTGGCGCGCTCCCTCACCAAGAGGCATGGCTCATGATATGGAGTCGCTCGGCAACCTGCTGCCTGCCCATCCGAGAGAGCGGCTCTTCGACCATGCCGTTTTCCGGGGCATCCCTACCGGGCGCGCGAGGCTTCTTGACCGCTGGTTCCGGAGACAAACGAGCGCCAGCCAAACCGGCCGCCGGCCACCGATGGCAGCCCTTCGGCGGCGTCGGCGATGAGACGCCCCAATATCGGGGCGAACTTGAAGGCGTGCCCGCTGTCACCGGCGGCGATGGTCAGGCCAGCGGCGTCGGGATGGCGGTCGATCCAGAAATGCTCGTCCGGCGTGTCGCAATAGAGGCAGCAGCGGCTGTAGACGACCGGGGCGCTGGCCAACTCCGGAAAGGTCTCGGCAAGAAACGCACGCAGCCGCACCTTGTGCGCCTCGGGCACGACGCGCGGTCCGTGGGCAGGGTCGACCGGCCAGCCGGGGCCATGATTGGCGATCTTCACCACGCCGCTGTCGGGATGAGCCGGGAAGCCGTACCAGCCGGTGCGCGAGCTATCCGCGCCAAAGACGACGAAATGTGGCGGAGAAAAGCGTTCCGGGTTGGCCGGTTGGAGGTGGAAGACCGGTTGCCCGATCGGCCGCATCACCCCGGCCAGCTCGGGGAACAGGACTGGTGTCCAGGCGCCGATAGTGACGACGACGAGTTCGGCAGTAAGTGTGTTGCCAGTCGCGGTTTGGACAGCGGCGGTTCCATCGCCTTGCTTCTCGATGCCGATCACTTCTACGTTGGGTCGAACCGCGACACCGTGCTCTGCCGCAATTTCCGCGAGTCGAGCCACCACCTTGCCGCTCTCGACGAATCCGGCCCTCGGGTTGAAATAGCCATCGATGTACACGTCGGCGTTCCAGGCCGGGAAGCGTTGCCGGATCTCGTTCGCGGCCAGCCGCTCCGGAGCGTGACCACGCGCGGTCAGCATCCGGAAGTTCTCGTGTTCGTACCCGCCCGCCCGCATCGGTTCGCGCGTCAGAAACGTCGCCCCGGTCTCGTGATAGAGGGGGCTGGGAAAGAGCTCGCGGTTCCAGAGCAGCCAGCCCTCGCGAGCCTCCTCGGCCAGGCGGGCGTACGTTTCGTCCGCACCATATTCGATGCGGACAACTTTGCTGATGTCGGTCGAGGCCGCCAGCGGGTGGGGGATGGGGCCAGCATCAAGCAGGCGCACGTCGTAGCCCCGGGCGCACAGCTCGATCGCGGCGGTCAGGCCGAAGATGCCGCTGCCGACGACAATCACATCGTTACCCGCCATCACCACCGCGCCCCTGGCCGGTGCACGCCCGGCATCCCTTCGTCTCAAGGACTGACGCCCTTGTCACAACTCTACAACCGCGGCGACATCCTCATGCCGGGATGGGTGACCATCTCCCGCGCTCCTCCTGGGCGCTAACGGCAGGCAACGAAGATGCGGCCATTGCTCTGACCTGACGCCTTGCGTCGCTCAGGAGGAACCGTTGGAAAAGTCTCTCTATCGCACGATGACTCATGAAGACGTGAACGAGGCGGTCTTGCAGGGCCGCGTCGTCCTGATTCCCGTGGGTCAGCTCGAAACCCACGGCCCGCATCTGCCCATCGACGTCGATGTCGTGCAGGTGCAATACGTCGTCGACGAAGCGGCCGCCCGCGCGCCGGATGTCTTCGTTGCCGCGCCACCGATCTATTACGGCTTCTCCGAACACGTCATGGATTTCCCGGGCACCATGAACATCCGCCCAGAGATTATGATTGAATACCTCTTTGATATCTCCCGCAGCTTTGCCCGGCAGGGGTTCGATCGCATCGTGCTCGTCAATGGCCACGGCAGCAACCGCCCGATCTGCGAGATCGTCACCCGCCGCGTCACGAACGAGACAACGGCCATGTGTGCCACGCTGGGCCACTACAGCCTGGCCCGCGACGTCCTGAAAGAGATTCGCGAATCGGAGCATGGCGGAACCGCCCACGCCTGTGAAGCCGAGACCTCAGAATATCTCTACCTTCGCCCTGATCTGGTCAAACGGGACAAGATCGTCGATGAGTGGGGGCCAGATTACCGCCCCTGGCGCTCAGATGACTTTACCGAGGATGCCGGCGCCGTTCATTTCATGGAGTTCTGGAGCCAGCGCTCGCGAACCGGCACCGAGGGCCAACCAAAGGTAGCGACCGCCGAGAAGGGGAAGCGTCTCACGGAAGCCTCGATCGCGAAGCTGATCGAATTCGGACGCTGGTGGCAGACCATCGAGTTCCCGGAGCGCATCGATCTGAAGGTGCGACGGCCGGCTCGGGTTGGAGCCAATGGGAACGGAGTCTTCTGACCGCCATGCTGGAGTCGCCATTCCCCCGCGACGAATACGAGGCGCGCGCCGCACGGGTGCGGGTGGAGATGGCCCGGCAGGGGGTGGATGGCCTGCTGCTCACCTCGGGTCCGAATCTCACCTATCTGACTGGCTATCCATCCCCCTTGCGGGCCGGATCGCGGCCGTTCGTCGCTATTTTCCCCTTGGCGGGCGATCCCATCCTCCTGGTGCACACCGGGCGGGAGCTGGAGGCGCGCGGCTACTCCTGGGTCCCGGATGTTCGCACCTACAGCCTGCTGTCGCGAGCGCCTGTCCCGGAGATCCTGACGGCTTTTCACGACCTCAACCTCACGGCTGCAACGATTGGCGCTGAACTCGGGCCAGAGACAGCGCTCGATCTGCCGGTGTTCGACTTCTTGATGCTCCAGGAGAGGCTACCCGGAGCGCGCTTTGTCGATGCCGGGCCAGTGCTATGGCCCGTCCGCATGCGAAAGTCTGAAGCGGAAGTCGCCTACGTGCGGCAGGCGTGCGAAAGCGGTGCCGACGCGATCGTGATGGGCGCCGGCCTCCCGCTCGACCTGCCCGAGCTGACCGCCGATTGGCCCCGCGTCGCGCTGGTTCCGATCCTGTCCGACCTGCGCGGCATCC
>JBBRVX010000079.1:0-20635 GCA_038246475.1 Thermomicrobiales bacterium
AGTCGGGCAACTCGAAATAGAGGTGATTGAAACGCCGGGCCATTGCGATGGGCACGTGTCGTATCTGCTGCGTGGCAACGGACATAGCTATCTCTTCGTGGGCGACGCGGTCTTCAGCGGGGGGAGGATCGTGCTGCAAAACATTCATGATTGTTCGATTCAGAAGTCCGCGGCCAGCATTGCCAAGCTGGCCGCGCTGGAGTTTGACGCACTCCTCCCAGGCCACGCGGCGATCAGCCTGCGTGGGGGATCACACCATGTCGCGACGGCCCACAAGGCGTGCCAGAATCTGTTCGTGCCGAAGAACCTGATCTGACCGTGTGCTCAGCCCTTGACCGCGCCAGCGGTCAAGCCAGCGAGAATCTTGCGCTGGAAGATCAGAACCAGGATGACGAGCGGAAGCGTCACCAGTACGGAGGCGGCGAGAATGTTTCCCCAGGGCAACTCGAACTGGGTATTGCCGGTGAAGCTGGCGATGGCCGGCTGCACCGTGCGGGCCCGGGTCTGGGTGAAGGTCAGGGCATAGAGGTACTCGTTCCAGGCGGCAATGAAGGCGAGCAGGCCGGTCGTGACGAGACCGGGCGCGGCGAGCGGCAGCAGAATGCGCACGAACGCCTGGAACGGCGTGGCTCCATCGACCAAGGCGGCTTCTTCGAGCTCGCCGGGCATGGCCTTGAAGAAGTTGGTCAAGACCCAGACGGTAAACGGCAGCGTGAAAGTGAGGTAGGCGATGATCAGGGCGGGGAGGCGATCGAAAAGGCCAGCAGAGCTGATGATCTGGAAGAGGGAGCCGAGAATGGCGATCTGGGGAAACATGGTCATGGAGAGAATCAGATACATGAGTGGCACGCGGCCCCGGAACTGCAGGCGCCCCATGGCATAGGCGCACAGCGAACCGAGGGTCAATGAGATCGCTACCGTGGTGAAGGAAACGATGACCGAGTTGCGGAGCGCGCGCAGAAAATCACCGTTGGCGAGCACGTATTCGTAGAAAGCCAGATTGATCGCCGAAGGCCAGTACTGCACGGGTGTGCTGAAGAGCTCGACGCTGGGCTTGATGGAAGAGAGGACAGCCCAAACAAAGGGAAAGACTGTGTAGATGATGATGAACAGAACCAGCACCCAGAAGAGAATGCGATTCAGGACTTTCCCGAGTGTCCATTGACTCGCTCTGGTGATCGTTGATGTGCTTGCCGCCGCTGGTCGAATTGCTGTTGTTGTCGCCATCTCACACCTCCTCTACTCGAACCAGGCGGCTATAGATGATCACCAGGATCGCGATGCAGAAGAAGATAACCACACTGGCGGCCGCGCCCCGGCCGAGGAACTGTTCGTCGATCATCGTTTGCCGGGCATAGATGGCGAGGGTAATCGTGTCGAGCGCGGCGCCCTTCATCACAAAGACGACGTCGAACACCCGGAAGGCGTCGAGGGTGCGGAAGATCAAAGCCACCAGGAGGGCAGGCCGTAGCAACGGCAGGGTGATCTGCCAGAACTGCTGCCACTTGCTGGCGCCATCCACGGTGGCCGCCTCGTAGACGTCTCCCGGTATGATTTGCAGACCCGCCAAGAGCAATAGGGCCATGAAAGGCGTGGTTTTCCAGACATCGACGGCGATGATCGCGGGCAACGAGGTGCCGGCATTGGCGATCCAGGCGACGGGGCTGTCGAGAATCCTGAGGCGGTTGACGAGAAGGTCGTTGATGACCCCGTTATCCTGGTTGTACATGAAGCGCCAAAGTTGGCTGGAGACGACGGTAGGGATGGCCCAGGGAATGAGCATGGAAGTGCGGATGATGCCGCGGCCCGAGAAATTGGAATTGATGATGAGGGCGATGACGATGCCCAACACGGTTTCAATCACGACCGAGGCGATCGTGAAGACGACGGTGTGCTGGAGTGCCTTCAGGAAGACATCGTCGCTGAGGAGCCGAATGTAATTGGTGAATCCGACGTATTGCTCAGGACGAGGACTTCCGAATCGGGCATTCGTGAAGCTCAGGCGGAACGACTGAAAGAGGGGATAGAGCGCTACGAGGACGACGACGACGATCGTGGGCGCAACGAGGTACCAGGCGAGGCGCTCGCGCGCCTTCATCCATCCACTTTGGGGAATATCGACGGAGCGTCCCGGCTTCGGCGGCAGCACGGCTGGAGCACTGACGACCTGCTGGCTCATGGCATTCCCCGCCGCGAAGAGCGTAACGGCCATCCCCGCGGCCGCTACGCTCTACCAGTATTCGTACCCGAATTAGTATCCGAGATCGGCCATGATGTCCTGCAGATCTGCCTCAATCTGGGCAACGGCCGAGGCGCCATCGGCCTGACCGGTCAGCACCTGGTTGAGCCGGGTGAAATAAGCGATCGATACCGAGTTGTAGAGGTCGCTGGTGACGGTGGAGGGGCGAGCAACGGCTCCACCTTCGAACACCGGCTTCAGCCGCGAGAGAAATTCCTGCTTCTCAATAACTTCGGGGTCGTCGTAGACCGCGGAAATTGTCGGGGAGTGGCTGCGGTCGATGGTGAACGCCTTCTCGAGCTCGGGCGAGCACATGTACTTGACGAATTCGATGGCCGCGTCCTGATTCTGCGAGTACTTCGAGACCATCAATTGCCATCCGCCAAGGGTGGCAGCATGGGTCGATCCTTCGTCGTCTCCCATGGGCAACTGCGCGACGCCCACCTTGCCGACGAGGGGAGAATCGGCCGCCTGGGTGACGGAGTAGGCATACGGCCAGTTGCGCATGAAGGCCGCGTTGCCGGGTGCAAAGGCATTGAGGCTGGACGGCTCGTTGTACGTCGTGACGTCTTCCGGAGAAATGGTGCCGACCCAGCCCCGGGCGCGATCGAAGGAGGCAATGGCCTGGGGGTTGTTGATGGTGATCGTGCCATCGGGCTCGATGATGCGTCCCCCACCGTTCGAGTATTGCCATTCGAGGCCATTGCAGGTGAGGCCCTCGTAGGCATTGCCCTGCCAGACAAAGCCGCGGAAGCTGGCGTTGTCGGGGCTCTCGCCGTCCTGAATGGTCTTGGCCATCTCTTCGAGCTCGTCCCAGGTCTCGGGCGCAGCCTCGAAGCCATACTTTTCGAGGAGATCGGTGCGGTAGTAGAGCAGTCCGGCATCCGTGAACCAGGGCATGCCGACCAACGCCCCATTCACCGTGTTGTTTTCGACGATGGCCGGGAAGTGCAGCGCGGCGAGCTCGGAGAGCGTGGCGTTCAGGTCGACGGCGTGCTGAGCCATGATCCCGGGCCAGATGACATCGATCTGAAAAACATCGTTGTCCGGTGACTGGGCGCCGAGCTGCTGGTTGTAAATCGCCAAGCGGTCGGTCGCTTGCGTCTCGCCCGGGATGAATTCAGTTTCGATGCCAGTGGCCTCGGTGAAGAGACTCATCGCCTCTTCCAGCCAAGCCCGGTCTGGCGACGATGCTTCGGACAGGACGGCGCGAACTCGCGATCCGGCGAGGTCCGTGCGCAAACCTTCAGGGACGACAATGGAATTGCCAGACGCGCCGGCCGGCGTGGCATCCTGAGCGAGCGCGCCACGCTGTTGCATCGAGAGAATCATGCCGATGACAGGAGCGCTGAGTCCAAGCGCTGCTCCGCGGCGCATGACATCGCGACGCGAAAGATGCCCGGTGAGGCTCTCGGCAACGAGGCGGCTTACTGGACTGGATGTTGAGTTGGAACCATGCATTGGCGCTCTCCTTCGAGCAAAATGGCGGGATCGCGGCAAGCACCGCGCGCCACGACATCATTCGCGAACCTGTCCAACGGCGCCAAGCCCAGTGGATGTCCGTGGGTGTTGGTCGCCGCCGACCCAGGCATTCTGCTACGTCCAACCAATCCTGCACAGTGAGTGCCGATCCGTCAAGGCCCTTGCGTAGGCGCCGATACGTTCGCCGTCACACAGGGCGCACGTTAGCGAGCTGAATTGTCAGAGCCAAAGGATCAGTTTGCAGCCTGACCAACGGCAGCCATCAGCTCGCGCACCCGTGCCTCATCGACTGGATTCCAGGTGATGGCGTCAACTTTCAGGCTCGATCCAACGATGGCCCCGTCCACGAATGGCAGCAGCGCGGCCGCGTTCGAGGCACGGAAGCCGGTGTTCACCAGGACCGGAACCCCGGACGAGGCGATGGCCTGTGAGACTTCAGCGAGGCGCGACGCATCGGCAGGTTGACTGGTGATCGGCCCGGAGACACAGATGGCGTCCGGCATGGAGGAGAAGACCACAGAGCGAGCGACTTCGCCGAGCGGCCGGGGGGCGATCGGCGCGGCAAACTCGGCGTTGATGTTGAAGATCAATCGGCAGCTCTCGGCGCCAATCTCGCGGCGATAGCGGAAGCTGTCGCCAGCGGAACGCACCCACAATCCGAAGTCTCCCGCGAACGCGCCGGTGAAAATCTCGCGCGCGAATGCCGCCCCAGTCGCCGCCGCGACAGCCAGTGTCGACCGCGGATCCCAGAGGACATTCACCCCGAACGGTACGGAGAGCTCACCGCGCAGCGTTGCCACGACATCGGCCATACCAGCGACGCTGGCAACATCGGCGTCGAGGACATAGGGGCGGTCGTTTTCATTGCAGAACATGACCGCGTCGATGCCCCCGCTCTGGAGGGCCTCAAGATCGCGGGCAACCCAGTCCCGGATCGCCTGCATGCCGCCCGCGCTGTCGTAGAGAGGAGTGCCCGGGAGCGCCGGCAGATGCGCCATGCCGATGATCGATTTCTTCTTCCCGGTCAGCTCGGTCAGCCAATGCGACGCCATGTTCGGGTGATCCTCCTTGTTCTGTGACATGTTTTGGATTGGAGTCGGAGTACGCCTCCGTTCAATCCGGGATTTCGTATCGTCCTGACCGGTTCGTGATGCGGATGCGAAAGACGACGGAATCGGGCCCGAGCGAAGGAATTGGCGCCGAGGGCGGATAGAGGGTGCGCAACGCGTAAAGACGCTCTTCCGGATCATCGATTTCCTCAAATGTTCCTTCGGCAATGACGCTGCGCCAGCGGTCGGGCGCGGTGGCCTCATCGACCTCAAAGGTCACGCGTGGCTCGGCGCGCATGAGATCGAGCTTGCGGCCGGGTCCGGAATGGGCATAGACCGAGTCGCCGTCGTAGCCATAGGCGAGAGGAACGAGGTACGGGCGGCCGCCGCCGATGCCATCATCGCCGCGACAGGCAATGCGGCCAACGATGGCGTTGTGCAGGAGCTCTTCGATCTGATCGGCCGGCAAGACGTGGATGGTTCCCATGGCTCAAGTAGCGACGTGCACGGTGATGTCGTGGATCGCGTTCATCTGATACCCCTTGGCGTTCCAGGGGGCAATGGCCGGTTGCCGCAAGCGCCGCTCATCGGTGGCGCGAGCCAGCAAGCGGTGCTGCCCGGGAGAAGCTTGCCATTCGATCTCCCAGCGTCGCCAGCCAGTGCGCTCCCCCGCATAAAGTGTGGCGGGCTGCCAGCATGTTCCACCATCTGTGCTGACTTCAACGAGCTGGACCGCGCCAAAACCGGACCAGGCCCACCCCACGATGGAAACCAGTCCCGGGCTGAGCTCCGCTCCGTCACCAGGCGCCACGATCAGGGACTTGGGCGGCATCTCGGCAATTGGACGGAGGGGTGCCCCCTGGTCATCCCAGAAGACGTAGTTGTCGGTGTTCCAGAATCCGTCAAAAGGCCGCTCGATGACCTCAATGCCCACCAGCCATTTGGTCGAGGCAATCCCGGCCCAGCCGGGAACAAGGAGCCGGGCCGGGCCACCGTGGGCAACAGGAAGGGGCTCGCCATTCATGCGTAAGGCGACGAGCACGGCGGGATCGAGGGCGACGGCAAGGGGCAGGCCGCGGCGCATTTCGGCAAAATCGCCTCCCCGGGTGACGAGATCGACTGCACCAGCGCGAATGCCGGCGGCCGCGAGCAGATCCGCCAGGGAGACACCCTCCCACAGTGCATTGCCAATGGCGTCGTTGCGCCACGGCGTTCCCGGCGGCAGCGGTTCGAAGCGGGTGCGGCCATTGCCCGCGCACTCAAGAAACGCCTCGCACTGTCGTGGCGCAAAATCGCGAAGATCATCGAGTGAAAGCGATAGCTCCCGATCGACATGGCCGCTGATGCGTAACCGCCAGGCCTGTTCGTCAATCACCGGTACCGGGCCATTGGAGCGGACAAAGAATTGGTCGTTGGGCACCAGGCGATCGGTTGCGGGTTCGATCAAATCGAGCGGCATGCCGAAGTTCGCGCCGCCGTACGGGACGAGCCGTGCATCTTTTGCCAGCGCCCGGAGCAGCGTTTCGGGATCCGTATCGAGATCGACGAACTGCATGAAGCCCTATCTCCGCCCGGCGGTGGTTGCCGTCGCGTCCGCGAAACACATCTGGCGCCATGGTAGCCCAAGCCCAGTGCTGCTCAGGCCAGGTGGCCGGGGCTCACGGTTTGAATGATCACATGCCGGTCAAACCCGGCGAGGTCCTGGAGCACGTGGACACCCGATCCAGGGAAAAGGGTGTGCGCCAGCTCGGTTACGGCGTCGCGCTGCGCCGGATCGATTTCCAGGCCGAGCGCTCCCCCAGAGCGCAGGACTCGCGGCGCATCGCTCAGCAATTGCCGGATGAGGTCGAGCCCGTCTGGTCCTCCGTCAAGCGCCAATAGAGGCTCGGCGCGCAGATCAGGATTTTCGGCGATCTGCTCCGGCTGCAGATAGGGCAGGTTTGCCAGAACGAGATCGACGGGTTCGTCGCGCCAGGAAAGGAGCGACCCCATCTGAAGCTGGACCCCATTCTGGAGTCCAAGGCGCTCGCGATTCTGACTGGTCATGGCGATCGCTTCGGGCGAGACATCGACGGCAATAACCTCCCCTGGCCAATCCGCGCCCATGGCCGAGGCGATGGCGAGAGCGATGGCGCCCGATCCCGTACCCACATCAATGACCGTAGAAGCGTTGCGGTTTTGCAGCCAGACGATGGCCCACTCGACGAGAATCTCGGTTTCTGGGCGCGGCACAAGCACGCCGGGACTGACGGCAAAGGAGAGTCCCATGAATTCTCGCTTGCCCGTTAAGTAGGCGACGGGCGTCCCGCGCGAGCGCTCGCGGAGGAGGGCGCGGTAGTTCGCAAGATGCTCGGCGCTCATTGGGTCAGAGAAGCGGGAGAAGAGTGCAACGCGATCGAACCCCAGGATATGGCGCAGGAGGACCTCCGCGTCGAGGCCTGGAGTCTCCGTGTTCGACATCGAGAGCGTCTGCCGTCCTTCTCGCAGCGCTTCAGAAAGAGTTGTCGCCGAATCGTCAAGAGGGGTGCTCATCGTGGGTTGCCAAAGTGATTCATCAGTCTATGATGCAGGAAATCATTTTCTGCCGTCTGCTGATGCTGCGAGGTCGCGAGTCGCGCCAACCAGGAGGAGTCGGACATGTGTTCACCACTGGTCATCGAGCGGGTCCGAGGAGTGATATCGCGACGGCGATTGCTCGGCTCGGTGGGGGCCGCGTCCGCCCTGGCGCTGGCTGCCCGGATATCTTCCGCCCTGGCGCAGGATGCGACCCCGATCGCCGGAGGCGGTGCGCTCGCGCTGACGCTCGGCTCGTACACGAGCGTGTACGATCTGACCCACACCATAACGCCGACGACGCCGGTTTTCCCTGGGAATCCGCAACCGGAGATCGCCTCGTTTCGCACCTATGAAAAAGATGGGTACTACTCGAACATGCTCACCTACGCGGAGCATACCGGGACGCACATGGATGCTCCCGCGCACTTCATCGAAGGGATGGCGACCGCGGACGCGCTTCCGGTCGAGCAGTTTTTCGCGCCGTTGGCCATAATTGACATTCGCGGGCGGGCCGCGAGCGATCCTGATGCGCAGGTTGCCCCGGACGACATCCTGGCCTGGGAGAAGGAGCATGGACCGCTTCCCGCTGGCGCTTTTGTGGCCATGAATTCCGGGTGGGATGCGCGAATCGCCGATCCCGAGAGCTTCATCAATCAGGACGCGGATGGCGTGTTGCACTTTCCCGGATTTCATCCTGATGCCACCGCATTGCTGGTGGAGGAGCGAGACATCATCGGCATTGGCGTTGATACGCTGAGTCTCGACTTCGGCGCATCGACCGATTTCGGCTCCCACGTGACGCTGCTGTCGTCCGGTCGCTATGGGTTGGAGGGCCTGGCGGGATTGGCGAATTTGCCGGCTGCCGGAGCGCTGATCATCGTGGGCGGCCCCAAAATGCTGATGGGGTCGGGTGGTCCTTCGCGCGTGCTGGCCCTGTCTTGAGCGGAGCGCCACGGCGACGAGCGCGCGGCATCTCGACGTTCCACCGCGCACGTTCGCGAGAAACCAGGAACCCTCGCCAGCTAGGTGCTGTGATACGGAATCCGGATAATCAGTTCCGGCGCCGCGGCGAGCCCTCACCCCCTAACCGCCACCCAGAGGGCGCCCGGCCCGTCGGGCCGGGAGAGGGGGAACCACGCTCCAGCACACCGTGATTCCGGCAGTGATCAACCGGAATCCGTATGACATGGTGAGGGTGTCATCCCGAGCTTGCGAGGGATCTCGGTCTATCCCGCGTACGGACGAGGAAAACGACGAGATTCCTCCTTCGTTGGAATGACACTGTCGCTGTGTCGCAGCACTAGGGATGACGCGTCAAGCGGGTTGATTGGGGAAGGGTTATCCAACGGGCGCGGAGTGACGGTCCGCGCGAGGCGATGATGTATCGGCCTGGTCGATGATTTCGGCGCCAGTGTGCGCGATGGCCAATTGGCGTACTTCGCCCACGACCGCCATGGAACGGGCCACGGCGCGATACGCCGTGGCAATTGGTTCGGCACTGTTCCGGGCGCAAAGGGCCAGAACGGATGGTCCAGCGCCGCTGAGGCAGGCGCCGAATGCGCCAGCAGCACGCGCGGCAGCGGTCATGGCCTCGAGGTGAGGGAAGAGCCGCGCCCGGTACGGCTCGTGGAGACGATCGTGCATGCCGGCCGCGATCAACCGTGGCTCACCGGTATGCAGGCCGAGAATGAGACCACTGGCGACCGCGACGTTGAACGCCGCGTCAGCATGAGGAACCATCGGCGGAAGGGCGGCTCGCGCGGCCCGGGTCAGCCCGGTCGCCTCCGGCACGAAGACCACCGCGCAAAGGTCGAGACAGCCATGCGTCAGGAGTTGGACGGGATCGGCCACCTCCGGCACGGCGAGCACCGCGCCACCATAAAGCGCCGCTCCAACGTTGTCGCCATGCCCTTCCATTTGCCACGCGAGCGAGAAGAGCTCGGAGATAGTGAGCCGTGTTTGCAGAAGGTGATTGGCCGCGACGAGGCCGGTAACCAGTGCGGCCGCGGAGGAGCCGAGGCCGCGCGCCACGGGGACGTCGGTTTTTACCAGGAGGGAAAAGAGCGGCAGCGCGCGGCCCGTCTCGTGAGAAAGACGTTGCATCGCCGACAATGTGAGATTTTCGCGGCCTTCCAGGAGCGCTGACTCGGTCCCTTCGAGGGTGATCTCGCCGGGCGGGCCCTCGGTATCGATGGTTGCTTCGTTCCAGATGCCGAGGGCGAGGCCGAGCGCGTCGAAGCCGGGGCCCAGGTTGGCCGACGACGCGGGCGTCCTAACCGTGAAGCGCATTGGCAAGAGCCCGCTCCAGGGCAGGAAGCTCAGCGGCAACGCGGAGCGGCCGGTTTGCGCCAGGGCGAGGATTGCCGTCTACATCATCGAAGTGGAACGCTGTCACGGCGTCCGTGTCCTTGAGGATGTGTCCGGTGAGGAGGGCGACAGCAGTCTCTCCCGGGCGAACCACGCCCTCCCGCGTCAAGCGCTTCAGGCCGGCCAGCGACGCGGCCGAAGCTGGCTCGCAGCCGATTCCGGCGGCGTCGATGGCGGCTTTGGCGGCGAGAATTTCGTCGTCGGAGACAGTCGTCACCCAACCATGCGTGACTTCAATCGACCGCCGAGCCCTGGGAATGGACGCCGGGTCGCCGATCTTTATGGCCGTGGCGACCGTCTCGGCATGAACGGCCTCGTATTCCTCGAAGCCTGATGCGAAGTACGCCGCGAAGGGCGCCGCGCCCGCTGCCTGGATCACCGCAAGTTTCGGCAGCCGGTCAATAAGGCCGACCTGATGCAGCTCGGCAAGTGCTTTGCCGAATGCCGAGGTGTTGCCGAGATTGCCGCCGGGGAGGGCGATCCAATCAGGAACCTGCCAGTTTCTCTGCTCCAGCATTTCAAAAATGATCGTCTTTTGCCCTTCAAGCCGGAACGGATTGACCGAGTTGACGAGGTAAACGTCATATGCCGCGGTGAGCTGACGGAGCAGAGCCAGGGCTTGGTCGAAATCGCCGTCGATCTGGACCACGGTGGCGCCGTAGGCAATGGTTTGCGCGATCTTGCCGGTGGAGATCTTTGTTTGCGGAACCAGCACGAGGGCCGGGATGCCCGCCGCCGCGGCGTACGAGGCGAGTGACGCGGAGGTGTTGCCGGTGGAGGCACACGCCACGATGCGAGCGCCGACCGCTTTGGCATGGCTGACGCCGACGGTCATACCCCGGTCCTTGAACGATCCGCTCGGGTTGTGGCCCTCGTGCTTCAGCTCGAGGCCGCCATCGGCGAGTCCAGCGAAACGCGCGAGCCGGTCGTCGCGGTAGAGAGGGGTGTTGCCCTCCCAGCGGCTGACCAGCGCTGTCTCCGGCAGGCGGGGCAGCAGGGGCAGATATCTCCAGACGCCGGAATGCTTCACGGCATCGGGAAGACCCTGGCCCAGTTCGTCCGGCGAGATCGTGCGATTGAGCGGCACAAGAACATCGAGGAGGCCGCCACACTCCGTGCAGCTCGTCTGGAGCATCGTCCCATCGAAGCGTTTGCCGCAGTCCATGCAGCGCACAACAACGCGAGATAATGCCGTAGCATCGGCATCGAATGAGTGGCGTGACTCGGAATCAGTCGTGCGAACCGCGCTAGTCACCCGCGCTCCCCTGGATGAAGCGCGGAGGCGCTCCTGAAAAAAGGACTGCAACCGGGGAATAGTAACAGTTGGGCCGCTGCTTCCCGCGTCGCGCCAGATTGTCAGGGCGCGTGGTGGGGCGCCGAATCTGTACTCCTTACGCGGTGGTCGCTACACCGGGCCCGGAGCGATTGGCGCGGACGACGGTCCGCTGCAAATAGTGGCCGTTGACATAGTCGAAGGCTCCGCCACAGGTGATCAACGTGAGGCTCTGCTCCCCGGTCGGCCCCGCGACCTCGTCGAGCGGAATCGTGGCGGAATCGTATTGCCGTATCCACTCGACGGTGTAGGGGTACCGCTTGCCATCGTCGCCGGAAACCAGAATTTCGTCGCCTGGCTGCAAGGAGGCGAGGTTGTAAAAGACCGATGGTCCAACATTCCAGTAGTCAATATGGCCGGCCATGACGATGTTGCCTGCCACCAGATTGCCGAGATTTTCGTACCAGGCGACCTCCCAGGGACCACTGGGATCCTGCATCGCGCCATCGACGACGCGCAGACTCTCGATTCCGGCGTCTATTCCCGCCCGCTCGATGGCTAGCCCAACCGGGTCCATGCCCGCGGTTCTTGTCTGATTCTGCACGACGTTCGCGGGACCGGGCCGACTGGCGCCGGTACTGGGCACAGGCCCATTGCCGGTGGAGCGAATCACGCCGCTGCCAGAAGGGGGCGTGCCGACGGCAACAGGCAAGTCCTCCTGGGCAATAGATCGTCTGGTTTGCAGCGACATGGCCGCGCCAATGCCCGCAAGGGAGAAGCCGGTGAGCAGCGCCCGGCGAGATAGGGGGGTCGTTCGGAAGTCAGGCATGTTGGCGCTCCAGGGATGTCGGCATAGCGGTCACTTGTCGTGGAAACGTTCCTCTATCGGCATATACGCTTGCCGCGCCTCAACGGTATCATCCGGCGTCGCCAATCTTCCGGTCGAGGTATCGCGCCAACTGAATATGGGCCACGTCGTCAAGGGTCAGCGCCGGTTGGCGAACGCGGGCCGAAGAAATGATGCTGCGGCGGCGCAGCTCCTCCTTGGCCGAGGCGACCGAATGGTCGATCGATTGCATCGTCCAGAGGATGAAGGGGAGACCGGCCTCAAATGCTTGCTCGGCGGCTTCGCGATCCCCGGCCTCCCAGAGGCGTTGCACGTCCGCGAAGAAGCGGGTGAAGTTGGGAGCCGGCATGTTACCGATCGCGCCTCGTTCCAGGGCATCGAGCAGGCTCAGGCCGCCCCAGCCGCAGAAGATGCCAAGGCGATCGCCAAGGAGGGCGCGCGTCTCGGAGATGGTCGCGCCCTGTGGCGTCCCTTCTACCTTGACATAGCGCAAACCGGGAATCGTTTCAGCCATGCGCGCCCAGAGCGCGGGTGACATGGCAACGGCAGTCAATTGCGGCGCGTCCTGGAGCATCACCGGAATCCCGGCGGCTTCGGCGATGTGCCGATAGTACGAGACGAGCGCTTCGGCTCCCGGCTTGACGAAGTAGGGGGGCAGGACCATCAGCGCATCAGCGCCGAGCTGGGCCGCCCGTTTCGCCCGGTCGGCGGCTGGCGCCTCACCCGGTCCGTCCGCCGATGCGACCACCGGCACGCGGGCGGCAACATGCTCAATGGTCAAGCGGACGACGGTATCGCGTTCGTCCTCGGTCAGCTTGTAGCCCTCACTGGCAATTGCCAGGCAGGCGACCCCCTCGGCCCCTTCGCCGATGACCCAATCGATTTCACGCTTCAGGCTCTCCAGGTCGAGGGCGCTGTCGTCGCGGAATGGGGTGACGAGGATCGGGATGCAGCCGCGCAACACCGGTTCGGTTTCCATGATGGGTCAGGCCGTCTCGTCGGCAGCGGCGACAGAGGGCTTTTCGCCCTCGCGGCGTTCCCAGCCCGGGGCGAACAACGGCAGGAAGTTCGAGACCTGATAGGGATGCTTTTCGGCTTCAGTCCAATTGACGTCGACGCCGAGGCCCGGCGCGTCGGGAATCTGGATCCGGCCATCGATCACTGTCACGGGCGGAGTCACGATCTCGCGTTCCCAGTCGACGTTGAACTCATCGAAGAGCTCCTGTACCAGCAGGTTCGGCGTGCAGGCGCCGATCTGGACGCAGACCGCGGTGGCAATTGGCCCCTGGGCCTGATGGGGCGCCACGACGGCGTAGTTGGCGTCGGCCATGGCGCAGACCATGCGGGTGCGGAAGATGCCGCCCATGTTCGAGGGGTCGGGCTGGAGGATGTGGACGCTGTTATACTTCAGAAGCTCGGCGAACTGATGGGTGGTGTAGAAGCTTTCCCCGGCCGATACAGGGACGCTGAGGCGGCGGGCGACTTCAGCGGTGGAGTCGATCTTGGTGTGATCGGTTGGTTCCTCGAACCAGGTGGGATCGAACTCGGCGATCCGCTCGCCGTACCAGATTGCTTCCGAGACGCTGAAGCGGCGGTGGCCTTCGATCATGATCTGAATGTCGGGACCAACGGTCTCGCGGACGGCACGGATGATATCGAGCGAGAGTTTGCGATCGACGGGATCCATGGTGCGCCAACCCGCGCCAAAGGGATCGAACTTCAGCGCCTTGTAGCCACGAGCGACCACGCCGGCGGCGAGCTCGGCAAAGCTCCCCGGGGTGCGCGGGCCGGCGTACCAGCCATTGGCGTAGGCCGGCAAGTCCGCGTGATAACGCCCTCCCAGAAAGTCATAGACCGGACGTCCGGTCGACTTGCCGATGATATCCCAGCAGGCTTCTTCGATGGCGGCGACGGCGTTGTAGTGGATTTGCCCGCCATCGGAATAGAGATCGCGGGTCATGCGCTGGAAAATCGTCTCGATCTGGAACGGGTCCATTCCCTCGTAACGGGGGGCCATCTCGTGAATGGCGGCCTAGACCGTGCGAGCGAAGGCGTTGAGCGTCCCTTCGCCGACGCCGTACAGGCCCGGCTCGTCGGTGTCGAGGCGCACGAGCAGCCAGTTTTTCCAGGGATTGCCGACAATGTAGGTGGTCGCCCGGGTGATACGCATGAACGAACTCCCCCTTCTCTACGACGCGCGATTCCTATCCTCGCACGGCGCCTAATGTCATGCCGCGAACGATCTGCCGTTGAAAAATGACCAGCAAGAAAAGCACCGGGAGCAACATTACGGTCGCCGCTGCCGAAAGCGCCCCCCACTGAACTTCCTGGTAGCCGATGAACGAATGCAAGCCAACCGGAGCCGTGCGGGCCTGATTGTTGGTGAGGACCAGGGCAAAGAGAAACTCGTTCCACGAAAAGAGGAACGAGAGAATTCCAGTGGCCACGATGCCCGGCAGCGAAAGCGGTAGCATGATGCGCAAAAATGTTTGCCAGTGCGTGGCGCCATCCACGAGGCCAGCTTCCTCCAGCTCAGCGGGCAAGTCGCTGAAAAATCCTTTCATCACCCAGATGATGATCGCCAGGTTCTGGGCAACGTGGGCGATGATCAGACCGATGTGGCTATCTTGCAAGCCGAGCTGACGATAGAGGATGAAGAAGGGCACCAGCATGGCGACCGGCGGGGCCATCCTCGTGCTGAGAATCCAGAAATCGTAGTCGGTGCGTCCTTTGAAGTGATGACGGGCCAGGATGTACGCCGCGGGGACGCCAACCGCGAGGCCAAGGGCCGTGGCCCCTAGCCCAACGATGAGGCTGTTGCGAAAGAATCCCAGGACTTCGCCCTCGCTCAGGATGGCGCGATAGTGATCCAGTGTTGGCGCGAAGAGCCAAGCGGGAGGGCTGGCCAAAATGTCGACTTCGCGCTTGAACGACATCGTGATGATCCAGTAGAGAGGGAAGAGCGTCCAGACCGCAAACAGCAGCAGCAAGGCGCGACGGGCGAGCGTCGAGAGCGGGTGCGAGCGGGCGATCATGAGCTCAACTCTCTCCCGAGGTCATGAGGCGGGTGGCCCGCACGAAGATCCGGGTGGCCAGGGTGACAACGATAAGCATGAGGATGGCGATGCTGGAGGCATACCCCATTTCCAGGAACTCGATGCCTTGCTTGAACGCAAAGAGGTTCAACGTGCGCGTGCTCGTGCCCGGCCCGCCTCCGGTAAGGACATAAATGATGTCGAAGGTCTTGAAGGCATCAATGAACCGAAACAGGACGGCGATGGCCAGAAATGGCCGCAGGAACGGCAAGGTGATGTCCCAGAAGAGACGCCAGCCCGAGGCGCCATCGATCGCGGCGGCTTCCAGGGGTTCGGCCGGGATGACGCTGAGGCCGCCGACGATGATGAGCAGGATGAAGGGCGTCCATTGCCAGACATCGACGAGCACCAGGGCCGGCAAGGCCATTCTGGGGTCGGAGAGCCAGGCCTGTGGTGGCAATCCGATCCGCTCCAGGAATGCATTCAGCACCCCGAGCGAGGGGGAGTAGATCAAGCGGAAGGTGAACGTCGCCGCCACCGGGGTGATGGCCATGGGCACCATATAGATCGCTCGCAGCAGCCCGGAGCCACGCGATTCGGCCTGAAGGAGCAGGGCGATGCCAAGGGCGATGAGTGTTTCAATGCCGACCGCCAGAGCGCAGAACGTCGCTGTCGTGCGGAAGGACGCCCAGAACTCGCTCCCGCTGAGCAACCGGACGTAATTGGCCAATCCGACAAAGTCTCGATCGTTCGGTTTCAAGAGGGAATAGTCGGTGAAGCTGTACCAGAAGCTGGCGAGAAACGGGTAGAGAGTCAGCCCGAGCAACAAGATCGTTGCCGGGGCGAGCATGACCGCGACAAAGCGTCCGCGACTGCTGAATCGCGAGCGTCGAGGCGCCTGCTGGATGTGGGCCGTGTCAGGCGCGTGAGTTGCTACGGCGCGATCCATTTCGCGAACCTGGTTCCCTTCGAGCGGCGCTGCCGGTCCCGCAAGGGACCGGCAGCAGAGGAGTGGACCGGGGAGGCGGCAGCTTCCCCGCGGACGCTAGGATGCCAACTCTTCGTTGGCCTTGACGGCAGCTTCCGTAAGCGCGGTTTGGGCGTCCTTTTCGCCGACCACCACCTGGTTGATGGCAATGGCCAAAGCATCGCCAACTTGCGGCCACATTGGATTGAACCAGGCGCGCGTGAACTTGCTCCCGTCAGCGGCCGCCAGGTTGGCGAGCGCCGCATCGGCGGCCTGTTCCCCGAATTGCTCGCGGAACTGCTCATCCATCCAGGCGGAGGTCCGTGGCAGTGCCGCTCGGTTGCGGGCCGCCAGGAGGGAGGTGGGCTTGCTGGTCACCCACTGGGTGAAGAGCCAGCCGGCGTTCTTGTTCGCCGACTTGCTATTCATGCCGAAGAGCCAGAACCACATGTTCGGGCTGCCCGGGTTGCCGTCGCCGCCCGGCACCGCGCCGTAGAGGACATTACCGACGACCGTGCTCTTCTCAGGGTTTTCGAGATCGAGCGCGAAGTTTGACGAGTCGCAGGCGATTGCGGCTTTCCCCTGCATGAAATCACCGAGCGATTCCATCCAGTGATAGTTGCCGATGCCGGCGGGTCCGGTGTCACGCAGGATTTTCCCGTACATATCGATGGCCGCGACAGCCTCCGGGGAATCGAAGACGGCCTTGCCGGCCTCGTCGATGATCTCCGCGCCATAGGAGAAGATGAAGCCAGCGGCGGTCCAGTCGACCGCATCGGCGGTGGATTTGGCGCGCATGACCATCCCCGCCACGTCGTCGGTTTTGAGCAGGGCGGCGGCGTCGTAGAGGGCGTCCATGCTGTCCGGTGATTCCAGGCCAGCTTCTTCGAAAAGGTCTTTCCGCATGAACAGGGTTTGCGCTTCGGCCGTGATGGCTACGGCGTAACGCTGGCCATCGGCTGGCCAGACCGGAAATTCCCTCGCGCCGGGAAAGATGTCCTCTTCGTCGTACCAGGCGAGGTCCATGAGCGCCGGATCCGCGTAATACGCGTCGAGTGGTTCGAGGAATCCTCCTTCGATGGCCTGACCGATCGACCAGACCATGAAGACATCGGGCGTCGTACTCCCGCCCGCAAGCGTGACAGGCATCTTGGTGACGTATTCCGTTTCAGATGACTTCTGCAGGGTAACGGTGATTCCGGTAAGTTCGGTGAACTGTGGAAGCAAAGGTTCGATCGCGGCGGTCCAGGGATGCTCGAGGGCGCCGAGGACGATCTCTGTCCCTTCCGCCATGCGCCAGTCGATGCCGGCTGACGTGTAGTCGGCGGCGTCCTGCGCGAAGGCGGAACGGCTCAGGAAGGGGGAGGCCAGCGAGCCAGCGCCCAGGGCTGCTGTTGCCTGCATCAGGCGGCGGCGGGTCAACTCGCGGCGTGGAGCGCGCTGCATTGGGCGATCGTTGGTTCTGTCCAAGGGGATTCTCCTCTGCTACTGCCAACAACGTCGTCGCTCGAAGAAGGAGGGAACGCGTTCGCTAGTCCCGGCCCTCGCCATAAGTCAGGCGGCTGGGGCGATCGCGACTTTCCCCACCTCCTCTCCGTCGATCTTCCAGCCACCTTCCGGGGTGAGCGCCATCACCGCATCTCTCACCCGGTCCAGCGGGAGACGGTGGGTGAGCAGCAGCTCAAAGGGAAAGGCGCGCCGTTCGAGCAGTCGCAAGCTCTGCAGGAAATGATCGGCGCCATAGCCGGACGAGCCGGCCAGGGTGATGTTGTTGGCGAGGAGATGGCGATGCGGATTGAGCGCCACGCTCCCCACGTCGGCAAAGTGGCCAACCTCCAGGTAACGGCCACCATTGCGCAGGCACTCGATCCCTTCGATCACCGCGCCGGGCACGCCAGCGGCTTCGATGGCCACATCGACCCCGCGCCCACCGACGGTCGCCGCGCGCACGAGCCGCGCTCGCTCGGCGGAATCGGTGACATCGGCAATGTCGATCGTCATCTCGGCGCCGAAAGCGCGGGCCACTTCTAGGCGGCGTTTCGGACCGCCGATGACGATCACCCGGGTGGCGCCGTGGCTGATCGCGGCGGCAATGGCGAGCAGGCCAACGGTGCCCGAGCCTTGCACCAGAACGGTGTCGCCGGGGCGAATGCCGACGCGTTGCACGCCGTGCACCGAGGTGGAGAAGGGCTCGGCGAGGACCGCGATGTCGGCGGGCAAGTCGGTCTTGAAAAATCGCGTGCGCGGATTGCGGTGATGGATGATCTCGGACCAACCGCCGGCCAGCGTCCGCTCGTTGTTGTTGGTGAAACCGATGACATCATAGGCGGGACAGTTGACGACGGGGCCGGGTTGGATCACGCATTCGTAGCAGACGCCGCAGGGCGTGGCAGGCATGGGAACCACCCGGTCTCCCGGCAGCACGGGGTTGCCGATCGTGTCGTGGGTCAGACCGGGTCCGGTCTGCTCGATGATTCCCACGAACTCGTGACCCATGACGACGGGATAGGGGATGCCGGGAACTTCACCCAGGTAGATGTGGGTGTCGGTGGCGCAGGTGCCGGAAAGCTCCGTACGCAGCAGAAATTCTCCGGGCCCGGGACTGGAAACTGGAAACGACTCGACGCGAAATGTGCCAAACGGCCGGTCTAGGACCGCGGCTCGTGCATCCATTGCATGCTCCCGAACGAATTGACGAATACGTTTACCCGCGGTTTTTCTGGCCATCGACACGCGCGATTGATCGCTCGGGAATGGGCGTTGGCAGCACCCCGATCTCGCGCGGGGTGTCGACGATGTGGCTTCTCATGGCCGACCGTGCGCCGGCGACATCGCGCGCGCGCAGAGCGCGGGCGATGCGCGCGTGATCGTCGACGGCGTGCTGGCGGGCTGCCGGGCCCAGTCGTGCCGTGGTCGTCTTGTAGATGTCGATGTCGCGGCTGAGCGCGGAAAGGGCCTGTCGCAAGAGGCCATTCCGGCTGGCGGCGGCGACGGCGTCGTGAAACGCGTTGTCGCCGCGGAGAAACAGGTCGAGGTCATTGGAGTCCATGGCCGACCGCTGCAATTCGACGGCGCGCTCGATGGCGTGCAGCTCCAGCGGTCCCCCACGCTCGGCGGCGAGTCCGGCGCATTGCGATTCCAACGCCTCACGCAACTCGATCAGTTCGGAGAACGATCCCTGATGGCTGGCAATCCACGACTTGATGACGAGGTCGAGTGAGGCGGCGGGACCGACCTTGAGGTAGACGCCGCGGCTGGGACGGATCTCGATCAGCCCCAGGAGCTCGAGGGTGCGCAGCCCTTCGCGGACGGATGTGCGCCCGACCCTGAGCTGGGCGGCAAGCTCCCGTTCGGCGGGCAGACGATCACCGGGCAACAGGTTGCGATCATCCACCAGGTGGAGGATTCGTTCTGCGGCGTCATCCGACACGCGGGCGCGCCGGGGGGCGACAAGCATGGATATCTCCGAACACGCCCAAGTGTGGCCTGTGTGGTCTGACCACAGGCATCCTAACGGTGCTCAGGCGTCGTGTCAATCACGCGATGACCTCAGATATTGGGTTAGGTCAGGCTGCCTGGCTTCTCGATAGCATCTTCGACCCGGGCAGGCGTGGGACCCGGATGCGCGACGCCGCCGGTGTGCGCGGGCGGGTCGGGGTATATGCCGGGCGCTTTTCCGTCGTCGAGGTCACGGACAACGGTTTCGTCGCCCATGATCCCGGTGCCGGGGGCGTCGGTTTCAGTGGTGTCCATCAATCCCGCATCGGTGGGATCGACATGATCGATCGACTCGTGGCGCCGGGGTTCATCGGCACTCATGGAGAGCTCCTCCGCACTTCACCGTGTGTTGTCCATGGTGATTGTACGGCCAGGGGAGGAGCAAGCATTGCGGGTCTGGCGAAGGGCCCGCTCGTCACCGTGACGAGCGGGCGGAAGGGCTCAGGACCGGGCAGCCGCTATGAGGCGACGAGGGTGGTCCTCGACGTCCAGTGCCGGGTCGTCTCCAAGAGGAGTGCTATTGCGCCCCGCGGTGCTGGCTCGCCGCGTGCCAAGCAGGACCAGGACCGGGATGAGCAGGATCAACGCGAGCGTCGCGGTTTGCAAGGCGCGCTCAAGCGAGTTGGGCAGGAGGCCGAGGTGCAGGGCGTGGTAGATGAAGTGCGGAACCTGGTAGACGAGCAACGCGATGCTGACCGCACGCACCAGGCCTACCGTTGGCCGGGCAATGACGAAGAATATCAGCAGGGCCAGGGCGAGATTGGCGCCGCCAAGGTCACGCATAATGTGTTCGTTGTAGGGGCCGTCCGTGGAGACCCACTGCATGCCGAAGCCGGGGAAGGCGTCATAGAACGCGCGCGGCGTGAATTGCTGTGTAAGCCCAAAAAGCAGGCTGGCCAGCGCCATGGTCCAGAGCCCGGCCATCACCCAAGTGGAGAGTCTCGGCTGACTGCGCGCGGTGATGGCTTCCACCACGCGAGTCAGCCCAACTCGGGCGCTGGGCGCCGACGGAGACCAGCCGGAGACCGCCTTGAAGCGGCGATTCGAAATGCGCAAGCCGCGCGAAAGAAGCGGCCCGCTGGGGCCCGCCGCAGCGCGGAGCACCCAGAGTGGCGGGGTGATAAGCCCACGGCGGCCCACCGCGGCAGCCAGCATGCTTGTTAGTTCGCGGTGTTGAATCTGCTCATCATCAACAATGTCGTAGAGCCCGGAAGGAGCGCTTTCGAGCGCGGCGACGAGAGCGGTGGCGGCGTCGTCAATAAAGAGCGTTGGGACGTAGTCGTTTCCGGAGCCGCCCAACATCGAGAAACCGCGCCGGGCCA
>JBBRVX010000080.1:0-20467 GCA_038246475.1 Thermomicrobiales bacterium
ACGAGACTCCTTTATGAGCGATGGCGAACGGATCGGCCATTACCAGGCGAATTGAGGCACGTCGACCCAGGCCCCGCCGCGCTCGGCCGACTCGTGGGCCAAAATGCCCGGAGCGGTGAACTCGACGGCCCTCACCGCGTCGATCGGCGGCCTGGCATTGGCGACGACAGCGTCGATGAACTCCCGCACCAGGAAGTATTCGGTGGTCCCATGACCGCCGCTGAGCGCCTCAGGCGGCGCGTCGGGATCGGACTGACGACACGCGATCACCTCGAACCCGGATCGCGAGTCATGCTCCCCTTCGACATACAGACGGCCCGTCACGTCGCCGTGCGCCTTACTGTGGTCGTGCTCGACGAAACCCTTCGTTCCATAGAGCGAGTAGGCGTGCAGTGGCGGCTCGCGGCGGGCGACCTGACTGCGCAGGAGCTTGATGACGGCGCCGGAGGTGGTCTTGCACAGCGCGACCTCCATGTCGATGAAGCCGGGAGCGGGGTCGCCGGTGATCTGGTTGCCGGTCGCGACGCAGGCGACGGCCACGACCCGGTCGTTCATCAGTTGGAGAATCGGTCCCAGGCTATGGCTGCTGTAGTGGATCGGAGGCCGCTGAGCGCGCCAGAGATAGTTTCCGGTCGCCGGGTCGCGCAACAGATCCTGGATGTTGTGGATGTACTCGCACTCGGCGTAGACGATCTGGCCCAGGCGGCCAGCATCGATCCAGCCCTTCCACTCGCGGATGTAATGGAGGTAGCAGTTGTTCTCCGCCATCATGTAGATGCCACGCGCCTCTCGCGCGGCGTCGACGATCCGCGCGCAGTCGGCGATCGTGGTGGCGGCTGTCACCTCGCACAGGACGTGCTTGCCGCTCTCCAGGGCGCGGACTGTTTGGTCGGCGTGGAAGGGCATTGGCGTGCCGATCACGATGATGTCGACATCCGAGGCCAGCAGATCGTCGAAGCCGGTGTAGAGCGCATCGTCGGGCAACCCGAAGGCGTGGCCAGCCTCGGCGAGCTGGGTCTGGTTGACATCGCACAGCGCGGCGATGCGCGTCTCGGGAAAGAGCTCGAATGGGCGGATCAGGGACGAGCCGCGCCGGACGCCTACCAACCCCACACCGTAAGTCATGGCATTCCTCCCTGCTTCATGCCGCTGATTCCAATCGCGGCGATTCACCTTAGCGATACACGATGCGTGGATCGAGCCGGGAAGCGACCAGGTCCGCGACCAGATTCCCGACGCCGATCAACAGCGCTCCAAAGAAGACGCTTCCCATCACCACCGGGATGTCCTTGTTCCGCACCGCGATCAAGACCTGTGACCCGATTCCGGGGTAGCTGAAGATTTGCTCGATCAGGACGATCCCGGTCAGCAGGTAGGCGAAGTCGATACTGATCAGCGTAATCAGCGGGACCAGGGCATTGCGCAGCATGTGGCGGACAGCCACGGCACGGGGGGTCAGCCCCTTGGCGCTCGCGGTCCGCACGTAATCGCTGCGTACCTGATTGAGCATGCTCGTGCGGAGGAACATCGCGTACGCGGCCGCGCTCGGCAGAGCCACACTGAGAACCGGCAAGATGAGATGACGGGGATCGCCGGTTCCGCCGAATGGGAGGAGTTTCCACGAGTAGGCCATGAAGAAGATGAGAAAGAGCGCGAGGAGGAAGGAGGGCACGGCTACGGCGGCCGTGTTGTAGATCAGAATCACCCGGTCGAACAGGCTGTTGTGCCGCAGCGCGGCGATCATCCCCAACGGAATGCCGATGACAAGCGACGTGATCACGATCAGGATCGCGAGCAGGGCCGTATTGGGGAACTTTTCGAAGAGCACGTCCTTGACTGGCCGGCGCAGATAGTACGAATAGCCCATATCGCCGGCCAGCAGGTGACCGAGGTAGGTGGCGTATTGGACAGGCAGCGGCTTGTCGAGCCCGCGCTCCTTGCGCACCCGTTCGACAAGAGCCGGGTCCGGCGCCTGACCTGTCTTGGTCGGCACCAGGAGCAGCGCGGGGTCGCCGCGGAGGAAGATCAGGCCGAAGGTCAACATGGAGACGGCCAGCATCGTCAGAATCAGCCAGAGAAGCCGCCGCGCCACGAACATTCCCATCGCTTCAATGGTCCTCGATGGTGGGGTCGAGCGCGTCGCGCAGGGCGCTGCCGACCAGGTTGAAAGCAATCACCGTCGCCACGATCGCGCCGCCGGGAATCAGCACCTGCATCGGGGCGGCGCGGTAATAGGAGGTCCCCGTCTGGATCATGCCGCCCCAGGCGGGGTCCGGCGGCGGGACGCCAAGGCCAAGGAAACCAAGGGTGGCTTCCGCGAAAATCGCGTTCGGCACGCCGAGGCTGATGTAGACGATCATCAGCGGCAACACCTGCGGCAAGATGTGATTCACGAAAATGCGGCCCGGCCCGGCCCCGATCGCCCGCGCCGCCGCGACGAACTCCCGCTCGCGCACCGACATGATCTCGGCGCGGAAGACACGGGATGGGTAGGCCCAACCAAGAAGGACGATGACCGCGATGGTAATCCAGATACTCGGCCCAATGATGGCCACGAAGAGGAGAATGACCAACAGCGAGGGCATGCTCATCACCAGATCGACGAAGCGCATGAGCGCGGTATCAATGCCCCCTCCGGCCATCGCCGCGGTTCCCCCCACCACCACACCGATCAGCACCGAGAGCAGGCTGGCGGACAGCCCGATGCCGAGCGAGATGCGGGCGCCGAAGACGAGCCGGCTGAACATGTCCCGGCCCAGTCCATCCGTGCCGAGCCAGAACTTGGCGCTCGGTCCGACCGGCAATCCACTCGCGGCCAGCCCGTCACGCCGAAACTGCTGCGCCGGATCGTGGGGGGCGATGGCCGGGGCGAAGAGGGCGATCAGCACCAGGAGCACCACCGCCCCTGCCGCAGTCATCGCCACCTTCTGATGGGAGAAGCGCAGCAGCGCCGCGACCCACCAGGCGCGCGCCGCCCTCGCCTCCCGCGCGGCGAGCACGTTCGGAAGCGGCGCGGCGCCGGCGGGCGACGAGAGGCCACGCCCAGCGAGCGGCTCCTCCAGGGGCGCCGCTCGTAGGACAGAACGCCCGGCCACGAGATTAGTCACGCCTCAACTTTGCTCGAGCCAGACGTTTTCAGCCACCGGGAGCGTCAGCAGGGGATCGAGTTGGTCACCCTTCACATAGTCCTGGCTCAGGATCAAGGCATTGCGGGCATAGAGGGGCACAAGATAGGCTTGCTCGTTGATCGCGATCCGCTGCACCTCGCGCAGCAGCTCGGTCCGACCTGGGTCATCCAGCGGCAGGGCGGCGATCTCCTCCCCCATTTTGTCGATCGCGGGGTCGCACCAGTAGGCCTGGCCGGCGGTTGACCCGCACTGTAGGGCAATGGTCAGGAATTCGCTGCCGTCCGGGTAGTCGTAGCCGAATCCCCAACTGGTCAACGGGATTTCGCCGGATTGAATCCGCGGGATAAAGACATCGAGCGACGACCCTTCGAGGACGAGGAGCTCGACGTCGAACCCGATGGCCTGCAAGTCAGCCTGGATGCTCTCGCCAAGTTGGCGAGTGGTGCCGCCGGACCAGAAGATGGTCTTCGTGCCCGGCGCGATGCCGGCCTCGGCGAGGAGAGCTTTGGCTGCCTCGGGATCGTACGGGTAGGCAGTCGCGAACTCCGGATCTTCCTGGGCGATCCCAGGGACGAGGAAGCTATCGACCGGGACGCCGTTCTGGCTCAAGCGCGCCAGCGACTCTTTGTCGATCGCCATGGCGACGGCCTGCCGGACCCGGATATCCTGGTAGAGGGGCGCCTTGTCGGAAAACTGCATCCGATAGGAGATCGTGCTCGGGGCCTCCCGGATGCGCGCCGCCAGGGTCGCGTCGCCGCGGATACGCGCCAGTTCCGCCGGTGGCGCGCTGGCGATCATCTCCGCCTCGCCCGCCTCCCAGCGGAGCACGGCTGTTTCAGGAGCGACGTTGAGCTCCATTTCGACCCGGTCGAGGTAGGGCTTGCCAGGATGGAAGTAATCGGGGTTGCGATCGCAGACGACGCGCTCACCGCTGATCCACTCGCTCAGCTTGAACGGCCCGGTGCCAATCACGGTTGTCGTTCCCCAGTCGGCGCCAGCCTCCAGCGTTTCTTGCTTCGGCACGATCCCGAAGACGCCGATGCCGAGCACGCCCGGGAGAATCGACTGCGGCTGCTTGAGCGCGATCGAGATGGTCAGCGGGTCAACAATCTGCACGCCGGTGAGAGACCGCTCCGCATCGACCGCGGCGCCAGGGGTCGCTGGCAGACCGGCCAGTTCGTCGTACCCCACGACGTTGGTGAGGAAACTCCCGCCATAGGCCTCGACTTCGGGCCAGAGCTGGCGGTCGAAGCTGAACTTCACATCCTCGGCCGTCATCTCCCGGCCGTTATGGAATTTGACGCCCGGCTTGAGCTTGATCGTGTAGGTCAGGCCATCTGCGCTGACCTCCGGCATGCCATCCGCCAGGTCGGCCTGAAGCTGCAACCCGGCATCGTACTGATAGAGCCGGTTGTACAGTGTCATGTAACTGATCCACCAGTCCATGTAGTTGAACGCCCGGGCGGCATCGAGCGAACCAAACTGCTCGTTGGTCAGCACACGGTACGTTCCCCCGGGTTGGGGCGTCTGGGCGGCGAACGCCGTGGCCTGACTGCCGATCCGTGGTGCAATGGCCATCAGACCACCTGTTACCGCCAACCCCTGCAGGAAGGCGCGGCGGCCAAAACCAACGGTCCGACTCAGTCGTGGCATCGTCAACTCGCGATCGGACGGAGTCATGAGGAACCCTCCCTACTAGCTCGATGCGTTCGCCAACAACAACCAGAATCGATGCAGTGCGCCATGGGTACGCCCGCGTAGGCTCAGGATCGAGGCAACGGCGCCCCTGTGACGATCTCGCGGCGCTGCCCGGCGTTCCGCGAAACGGCTTTTGTGAGCTTGCTCACTGCATGTATCACCCCGCGTGTCATTTGTCAATACCACGTTTCATCAGGTGATACAACACCATCGATTCCGGTTTCGTGTGGCGAATGTGCCGTGCCTTCAGGCGATCCAGCGCGCGCGGCCGGTCCTCCGGCGCCGATCTGGACTACCCCTTCAGCGCCCCCACGGTCAGCCCCTGCTGCACCCGGCGTTGGAAGATGATGTAGACCACCAGCGTCGGCGCCATGGTGATCGTCAACCCGGCGAAGAGAGCGCTCCAGTCGCTCTCATAGCCGCGCTGGATGGCCAGAAAGGCGAGTCCCTGGGAGAGGACATACCGGTTGGGATCGGGCATCAGCACCAGCGGCAGGATGAACTGGTTCCACTGCCCGAGGAAATTGAAGATGCCGACCGCGATCAGCCCCGGTTGGGCCAGGGGCAACATGATCTCGAAGAAGACGCGGTAGGGCGACGCGCCATCGACGATCGCCGCCTCGGCCACCTCGTTCGGCAGGGTACGGAAAAAGCCGTGCAGAAAGAAGACGGTGAAGGGGAGGGAATAGGCGGTGTAGACCAGAATCAAACCTTGGTAGGTGCCGAGCAGGTGCAAATCGCGCACGACGAAGAAGAGAGGCACCAGGGCCAGGAAGACCGGGAACATCAGCCCCACTAGAAAGGTGTAATAGATGAGGCGATTGCCGGGAAACGGAAAGCGGGCCAGCACGTAGGCGGCCATCGCCGAGAGGAGGAGGGTCAGCGTCAGCGAGCCGGCGACCACGATCAGGCTGTTCAGGAAGTAGCGGCCGATCGAGGCGTCGGTCCAGGCCCGCGCGAAGTTCTCCCATTGCGGGGTCGCCGGCCAGGTCCAGGGGCTGAAGAAGATTTCCTGATCGCTCTTGAACGAGGTGATGATCATCCAGAGGAACGGATAAACGGTGAGCAGCGTCCAGATCAACAGCAACAGGTGGGAGCCGCCCCCTGCCAGCCACTCCCCCGGCTGGCGTCGCGTGGCCTTCATCCTCGCCCCGGCCATCAGAATTCGACCTGGTCGCGGCTCGTCAGCCGGATCGTAATCACCGAGAGGGCCAGCGTCAGCAGCAGCAGCACTACCCCGATCGCGGTGGCGTAACCGAACTGGCTCTGGCTGAAGGCCAGGTCGTACATGTAGCGGGCGAGGACGTCGGCCGCCCGGCTGGGTCCGCCCTTCTCGGCCATTACCTGCACCAGGGCGAAGAGATCGAGGGCGCCGATGGCCATGAAGACCACCGCCACCTGAACGTGATCCCGCAACAGCGGCAGGGTGATCCCCCAGAACATCCGCCAGCGGCCGGCCCCATCGAGCGTTGCCGCGTCATACAGGTCCATCGGAATGGCTTGCATGCCGGCGATGAAGAGAACAAGGAAGAAGCCGACCGAGGACCAGATGGCCACCACCGCAATCGCCCAGAGCACCCATTGCGGATCGCCCAGCCAGGTGCGCTGCCAGTCGTCGCGCCCGACCGCGTGCAGCGCGGCGTTGAGGATGCCGATGGTGGGGTGGAAGATGAACCCCCACAGGATGCCCAGCACGACGGCCGACATCACCTGCGGGAAGAAGAAGACGACTCGATAGAACCCACCGCCGCGAATGGTTTGCCGCCCCTGCGCGATCAACGCCGCGAAGAGGAGGGCCAGGGCAATCGTCACCAGCGGCAGCACCACCAGCATCTTGGCGTTGTTGCCCAGGGCGTTCCAGAAGAGCCGGTCACCGGCCATCTTCTCGAAGTTATCCAGCCCCACGAAGGGCCGGTTCGGGGAAAAGCCGCGCCACTTCGTGAAGGCGAAATAGAGCGCCTGGGCAAAGGGCCAAAGCACGAAGACGCCATACAGCAGCAACGGCAGCGCCAGGAACGGCACGATCAGGCGGTACTTCTGGTGATGCATCAGCTTGGACGAGGGTCATGGGGTGATAGGGTCATGGGGTGATAGGTTGCAAGACGTTTACCGAGCGGTTTTCGGAACACAACCTCCGTTCTCCCTATGACCCTATCACCCCATGACCCTATCACCCTCCGTCACGCTTCCCGCGTGAACTTGGGAATCGCATCGTCAGCGGCGACGTCGTCGGCCGTCAATTGGACGTTCTCGATGTACTCGTCCGGGGTGATTTGCCCGGTGAGCAGCGCTCCCATCTGGATCGCTTCCTCGTCGCCCAGCAGCTTGTAGTACGACGGGTAAAGGGCGCCGGAAAAGACGTTGTCGCCGGCGGCATCGAGCGCTTTGAGCGCCGAGTTGAAGGCGCTGCCGAGATCCATTCCGTCGCCGCCGCCAATGATCGTCGTCAGCGAGTGGGTGTAGTCGCTGAAGAAGTCGGCGTTTTCCTTCGAGCAGAGGAGGCGGACGAACTCCTTGCCGCCGGCCACGTTCTGGGCCTGGGCGGGCACGACGAAGGGCTGGCCGAAGAAGGTGTTGATACCGGAAAAGGGAATGACATCGTTCTCCAGGGACGGCACCGGCTGGAAGGTCATCTCGAATCCGTCGGGGATGAGATCCTTCATCTCATTCTCGATCCAACTGCCGCAGGGGATGAAGACCGCCTTCCCCTGCAACCACTGCGCCTGGGAGTCGGTGTGCGACAGCCCCTCGGTGCCCTGCATGAAGTCGCCCCGCTCATGGAGTTGATAGAGGGCATTGACGGCATTGCGGACGGCGTCCTGGCGCCAGGCGTCCGGCTCCAGGTTGTCGATCTTGAGGATGGCGTCGATGCCGCCGTTCTTCCAGATCATCTCCCACATGACGGTCGACATGTAGACCGGGTACTGGCCCTGATACGTCCATGGGGCGGCCACGCCGCTGGCCTTGATCTCGTCGTTGAGGGCCAGCATCCCCTCCCAGGTGGTGGGGTACTCCCACTCGTTCTCGGCGAGCAGGGCGGCGTTGTACCAGATGCCCTGCACCCCGTAGGTGAAGTTGATGGCGAAGGGGACGCCCTCGAAGACGGCGTCGACCTGGGTGCCGGGGCGCAGCGTTTCGGCCAACGTGGCGTCCGGGGTGTCGTAGGCGGGGGCCGCCAGCAGATCGCTCAGGTCAGAGAGGAGGCCCTCGGCCACCAGTCCCGGCCGGTCGAGCTGGGTGGCCTCGATCACATCGGGCGGATCGCCGGCCACAAAGCGGGGCTGGGCGATCTCCGGCATGCGCTGCACGCCCTGATACTCGATCGTCACCCCGGGAAATTGCTTCTTGTAGAGCTCAAGGGCATTGAGGGCGTACTCGTCGCCCCAGCCGACATCCCACATCAGGACATCGAGCGGCTTGCTGGCATCCACGGCGAACGGATCGGCCGTATCCTGGGCGCGGGCGGCCGGAGCCGTGGCCGCGGCCAGCAACGTCAGCGCCGGCGCCGAAAGCCCGAGCGCGGCGCCGCGCCGCAGCAGATCGCGCCGCGACAGCCCCGCGTGACGACACTCGTCAATCAACTGCCGCAAAAGCCGGTCATTCATGGAGGAACCTCCCGTGCTACGCGTTGCCCGACCTCTATCGTGGAGACCGAGGGATCCAAGCCGCCTCGCGGTCCGGGTTCGTACCGCGTTTCATTCTGTGAAACAAGATTACAAGTGGCAAAACTATTGTATCAATGGTCCGAGCGATGTCAACCGCCCGCTGATGCAATAACTCTTCAGACAGGGGGCAATTCCACGAGGGGCGTGCACGAGGCACGAAGTAGGGTCACCAACTCGGCCAGCGGGTCGAGGCCGTGCAGCTCCCGGGTGGCGACCATGGACTGGAGGATCGTCCGGGGCCGCGAGTCCCGCGGTGATCGCGTCCCGCCATGCACCGTGCGCGCCACGACCGGCGGCCGCGGCGACTGCATCATCGCCGCCACCCGCCAGGACACCCAGCGGTGCGCCCCGACCTGGGCGCTTGGGACCGGCATCGTGCTCCGGCAGCGGGCACCGCAGCGCGGGCAGCGCCGTTCCAGGACCACGATCTTCGCACACGCTTCGCATCGGACTGGACGGTTTTCCTTTAGGATACTGTCACAACTGCCGCCTAGCCCGTGAGATGCGCCGCGTCGCGCACCTTGCCAGGCTGGACCCACCTCGCCAAGTGGTGGCACGCGCGAAGATGCTGGAGGGCTGAGATGGACGGTTCGCTGTTCGATCGCATGACGCAGATGGTTGGCTGCTCGCGCCGCTCCGCATTGAGAACGATGCTCGTCGGCTCCGCGGCGGCGGCTGCCGGGACCATGGGCACCGGTATCGAAGGGCGTACCAAGAGGAAGAAAGGGAAGAGGTGTCCGGCCTGCCAGACGTGTCCCACCTGCACGAACTGCCCGGTTTGCCCCACGTGCCAGGCAACGCGCCCCGGCGCCGTCTGCGCAGAGAATATCGACTGCTGCACGGCCGATACCAACTACATCTGTGGTTTCCGCGATGGTGAAGGCCCAATTTGCTGCGGCGGGCTGAACGCCGAGTGCCTCACGGATGGCGACTGCTGCAACTCGTATAACTGCACTAACGGCGCATGCAAGCCTGAGATCAACTGCTCATAACTCGGTAGCGCCTGGTCAGCGGACATCACCCCAGTACGGGCGAGGAGCAGCCCGCAGGAGGTTCACGATGGACGGTGTGCACTTTGACCGCTTGACGCAAGCCCTTGCGCGTCAGGCCAATCGGCGCACGGTGATGGGCGTTGCCGCCGCCGTTGGCCTGCATCCAATCCTCGCGGCAGCCAAGAAGAAAAACACGTGCCGCGGGGGCTGCGGGGACTGCAAGGTCTGCAAGAACAAAAAGAACTCGAAGAAATGCGTACCCGTGGCGGACGGCGCCGCCTGTCCTGGCGGAACTTGCCGCGGCGGCGTGTGCGACACGACCTGCACGGGATGCACCGAATGCCAGACCTGCCCGAACGGCGCCTGCGTGAGCGCCGCGAACGGCACACCATGCACGAATGGGGTATGCACGGACGGTGTCTGCGGCTGCGGGGACGCGTGCTGCGGCACGACCTACTGCCCGCCGGGCGGTGACCTCACCTGTCTCGCGAACGACACCTGCGCCGAGCTCTGCTACCCAACGTCCTGTCCCAAGGGGTGTGGATGTGTTCTCGCCGTCGGCGCCCCCAAGTGCGTCAACAAATCTTTCGCACCGCAAGATTGTTCAGACATTCCATCATGTGTCGAGGATGCAAGTTGCGGACAGGGACGATTCTGCGCGGTGTTGCCAGTCGACGCCGCCGGCCTCTGTGGCTACCCCAATGGCTGTGAGCCGGTGTGCCCCAAGTTCTGATATCAAGGGGCAGCATCACCGGCCACGTCTCCATTCATGTGACTGATAGAAAGGTGGCTGATGATGCCGATGGCTCTATGATCGCGGGAAAGGAAACGGCGCTTCGCCAGACCCGAAGGCCATTAACTCAGCGCCAACGCTCTGTTCCTGACCTCCACGCGGGCAATGCGTGTTGTCCGCGGTGAGGAGCGTCCAAGCGGGCTCTATGCGGACACGTCCACATTCTGCCCATGATCCCGCAGATCGCTGGACACCTGATCACCAACAAATGAGTCCAGGAACGCCCAGGTCACCCGGCGTGTGGAGCGAGGCCTCCTGGGTCTCTCGGACCGCCGGACAGCCGATTACATCCCTTCACCGTCGGTCCACCTTTACCCCAACTCCCGGCAGACTGCTTCCACCACCCCGAGCGTTTCGGCGAAATCCTCGTCGCTATGCGCCAGGGAAAACCCCGCGTGGCCGGGAGGGCCCTGCCGCGTGTAGCCGTGGAAATAGACGCCCCGCTCGGCGCAGCCGATGGCGAAGCGGCGGTTCAGCGCGTGGTCGTGATTGAGGGCATCCGACCAGGTCCGCACCGGCTCGGTGATGCCGAAGTAGATGCCGAAGCGCGCGCCCAGCCCCTGCACCCTGGCCGGCACGCCCGCCCGATCGAAGACCGCTTGCAGGTCGTGGTAAAAGGCCTCGCCGGTGGCGTTGATGCGATCGTAGACGCCCGGTTGGCTCAGCTCGTCGAGCGTCGCCAGCGCGGCGAGCACGCTCAGCAGATGCCCGGAGTAGGTCCCGCTGTGCACCACCGGCCCGGTCGGAGCGAGCTGCAACATCAACTCCTCCCGTCCCGATACGGATGAGAGGGGGAGACCGTTCGCCAGCGCCTTGGCGTGCGTCGTCAAATCTGGTGTGACACCGTACTGCGCCTGAGCCCCACCGAGATGGCTCCGGAAGCCAGAAAGCACCTCGTCCATGACGAAGACGATCCCCTGCTCCGTGCAGCGGGCGCGAATCAGCTCCAAAAACCCCGGCTCGGGCGGAATGCAGCCGGCGTTGTAATGGATTCCTTCGCAGAAGACGGCGGCCAGCCGCGACCCATGCCGGGCGATGGCCGCCTCGAACGCCTCGACATCGTTCCAGGGGACCATCACCACGTCGTCCGCCCCGGACGAAGGCACGCCGCCGGAGGAGGGAACGACCGCCGGATCGTCGCTCAGCGGATCTTCGCGGCGATAAAGCCAGGGCTCGCTCAGGCCGTGAAAATGGCCGTCGAACTTCAGATACTTCGTGCGGCCGGTGGCGTTGCGGGCGATGCGCAGCGCTACCAGCGTCACTTCGCTGCCGACGCTGGAGAAGCGCACCCGTTCCGCCGCCGGGATGATCTCCACCAATCTGGCCGCGAGCTGCTCGTGGTACGGCGTCTCGGCCGCGCAGATGATCCCCAGCTCCACCCCCTTCAGGACGGCCTGCTTGACGGCCGGATGATCGTGCCCCAGCAGGGCAGCGCCGTTGGACATGTTGAAGTCGATGTAGCGTTTGCCGTCGATTCCATAGAGATAGGGACCCGCGCCACGCTCAACATAGAGGGGCCGGTCGAGATAGGGATGCAGCCGCATCGAGGCCGAGACGCCACCGGCCATCACCGCCTGGGCATCCTGGTAGAGGCGCTCTGGCTCGGCGATCATCGTTTCGCCCATTGCTTGCTCCTTTACGATGCGGTTGGGGGGTGACCCATCCGCCGCGACAATTCCCGGCTCGCCTCCCAGAGACGGGCGGCGATCTGGTCCGCCCGCTCCAGGTCGATGCGGCCGATTGGTCCCGACACGCTCAAGCCAGCCAGGGGCACGCCTGCCCCATCCAGCACCGGGACGCCGACGCAGCGCGCGCCGAGCTCATTCTCTTCATCGTCGAGGGCGTAGCCGCGGCGCCGCGTAAGCGCCAGCTCGCGCTGCAACGACTCGGCATCCGTGACGGTGTTGGCCGTCAGCCGGGGGAGTGTTCCCAGCGAGGCCACGATGCGCGCCTGCTCCGCGCCGGGGAGAAAGGCGAGAATCGCCTTCCCCAAAGAGGTCGAATGGAGCGGATCGCGCCCCCCCAGCCGCGCGGACATGCGCAACGCGAGGGTGCCTTCTTCCATGGCGATGTAGACGATCTCACTCCCCTCTTGCACGCCCAGATTCACCGTCTCCCGCGTCTCTTCACGCAGTGCGACGAGCAGCGGCCGGCCGAGCGCCGCCAGATCGAGCCGCGCCGCCACCGCCCCCCCCAGCTCCAGCAGGCGCAGCCCCAGCGTGTAGTGGTGGCGAACCGGATCGTGGGCCACGAAGCCCAGCTCGACCAGCGCGCGCAGCAGCCGGAAGGTCATTGTCCGGTTCAGGCCAGATTCCCGCTGCACTTCCGCCATGGTCAGGGCGCCGTGCGCCCGCAGCAGGTCGAGCAGCGCCAACCCCTTGCGCAGCGCCGGAACATCGTCGTGTTCGGCCTGGCCGTTCGGTGGGGCGAGTCGTTCGGGTGACAGCGGCGGACGGGTCACGAGGCGCCCCCACGAGAGGAGCACGCCAGCGCCAATGATGCCACGATGATGTTCATATACGAAACCCTTGTTTCTTGTACGAAACGAGCGTATAGTGCGTAGCCATCAAAGTCAATCCACCGCGCCGCGCCGCGGAGCCGTCGTCTCCCGAATCACCTTGGGGGAGCACCCGGATGAGCTTGCAGGTCTACGTCGCCCGGCGCCTGATCCTCCTCGTCCCGCTGATCGTCGGCATCACCCTGCTGACCTTCGTGGTTTCCCACTTCGTCCCCTCCGACCCGCTGGCCGCTAATCTCGGCGACCGCGCCCTGGCCAATCCGGAGATCGTCGATGCCTATCGCCGCAAGTGGGGGCTCGACCAACCGCTGCCGGTGCAGTACTTGCGCTATTTGGGCGGGTTGGCGCGGGGAGATTTCGGCGAATCGCTCTCGTCGCGGCGGGCGGTGAGCGAGGACCTTCGCCAATACCTGCCGGCCACCCTGGAGCTGGCGCTGACGGCGATGGCCATCAGCGTGCTGGCCGGCATTCCCCTCGGCGTCTTCGCGGCGGTCCACCGCGGGCGCGCCAGTGACCAGGCGATCCGCGTGGGCACCCTCCTGGGCGCCTCCGTGCCCGTCTTCTGGCTGGCGCTGCTGGCGCTGCTCCTCTTCTATGCCCGGCTCGGCTGGGCTCCGGCGCCGGGCCGCCTCGATCCTCGCCTCGATGCTCCGCCAACCCTGAGCGGCATGTACACCCTCGACGCCCTGCTGGCCGGCCAGTGGGGGACCCTGCGCAACGCCCTCTGGCACCTGGCCCTGCCGGCGCTGACGCTGGCCGCCTTTCAACTCGCCTACATCGTGCGTGTCACCCGCTCCTCGATGGTGGAGGCCATCGGGCAGGACTACGTCCGCACCGCGCGGGCGAAAGGGCTGGGCGAACGGCTCGTCATCCTGCGCCATGCCGCCCGCAACGCCATGATCCCGACCGTGATCTATCTCGGTCTCGGCTTTGGCGGGTTGCTGGCGGGCACGGTCATCACCGAGACGATCTTCTCCTGGCCGGGCCTGGGCCGTTACGCCTTCCACGCCACCAAGACGCTCGATTTCCCGGCCATCATGAGCGTCACCACGGTCATCGCCGTGATCTACGTGACCGTCAATCTCGCCGTCGACGTCCTCCAGGTCGTCATCGACCCGCGCGTGCGGGTGGGCTAGGGCAGCGCTGTCATGGCTCTATCCGCCACCCTTCCTCGCATCACGCAACCGCGCGTCGAGCGTCGTGCCCATCCCTGGCGCGCGCTGCGGGAGCGGCCATTAGCCAGCCTCGGGGCCGCGATTCTCTTCGTCTGGCTGATGGCCATCCTGGCCGGGCCGCGCATCGCCACCCACGATCCGCTGCAACAGAGCCTGGCCGACCGCCTCAGCCCGCCCTCGCGCGAGTATCTGTTCGGGACCGACAAGCTGGGACGCGATCTCTTCTCGCGGGTGGTCTATGCCGCGCGCGTTTCGATCCCGGTCGGGGTGATGGTCATCGCCCTGGCCGCGGCAATCGGCACCACGCTCGGCGCGCTGGCCGGTTTCGCCGGGGGGGCCGTCGACGAGACCCTGATGCGCGTTACCGATGTCTTTCTGGCCTTCCCGCCGATCATCCTGGCCCTGGCCATCGCCGCTGCCCTCGGCCCCGATCTGAAGAACGCCATGCTGGCCCTCGTTGCCGTCTGGTGGCCTTCCTATGCCCGCATGATGCGCGGCGTCACCCTCTCTATCAAACAGCAGGAGTACGTCCTCGCCTCGGTCGCCATGGGCGCCAGCCGCGGGCGCATCCTCCTCCGCACGATCCTGCCCAACGCCGTCATGCCGCTGCTGGTGCTGGCCACGGTCGATATCGGCGGCGGGGTGACGGCGGCGGCGGCGCTGTCGTATCTCGGTCTGGGGGTGCAGCCCCCGACCCCGGAGTGGGGCGCCCTGGTCTCCGACGGCGCGGAGGCGCTCGACCAGTGGTGGCTGGCCACCTTTCCCGGTTTGGCGATCCTGACGGTGGTGCTGGCCTTCAACCTCGTTGGCGATGCGGTCCAGGATTTCCTCGATCCTCGCCTGCGCGGCAAGTAGGCGCTGTCGTTCGGTCGATAACGCGCGTGGTCATCGGTTCGTTCGCGAGAGACAAGAGGAGTTGTTCACCATGGCAGAAGTAGAACAGCGCACACGGCAGGGCACGGCCCTCTCCCGGCGCACGATCCTGAAACTGGCTGCCGCCGGGACCGGAGCGGCGGCTCTCGCCCCGCTGGCGGGAGAGCAAACGCCCGTTGCCGCCCAGGAGGCGGCCCCACTCATCATCGGCCGCAACATCGACGACGTCATCACTCTCGATCCGCAGGTCGCCGGCGAGGAGACCTACACCATCGTCCTGCGCGGCTGCTACGACACGCTGATCACCACCGAGCCGGACGATCCGGGCACGATCATCCCCTGGCTGGCCGAATCCTGGGAGACCTCGGACGACGCCCTGACCTTCACCTTCACCCTGAAGCCGGGCATCACATTCGCCTCCGGCAACGAGCTGACCTCGGCCGATTTCAAGTTCAGCTTCGACCGCTTGCGCGAGCTGAAGGCGTTGCCCGCCTACCTGATGGACCCCGTCGCCTCGGTGGAGGCCCCCGATCCCCGCACCCTGGTGCTCACCCTCAAGGCGCCGGACGCCGTCTTTCTGACCGCCCTCTGCTCCTCCAACTTCAGCGCCATCGATTCCGCGGTGGCGAGGGAGCAGGGCGCGTCTGACCAGCCGGGGGCGGACACCGAGGATGCCGCCGTCGAATGGCTGACCCAGAACTCGATCGGCACCGGACCGTACATCCTGACCGGCTTCACGCCCAAGGACCGCATCACCATGTCGGCCAACCCCACCGCCTGGCGGGCGCCGGCCATTCCGGAGGTGATTATCCAGGCCGCCGCCGATACCAGCGCCCTCAAGCAGATGCTGGAGCGGGGCGACGTCGATCTGGCCTGGGGGCTCCTCAACGAGCAGATCGCCGAGCTGCGCGACAACCCCGACATCGCCGTGGCCACCACCCCGATGCTCGGCTTCATCGCCCTGGGCATGACCTGCGACGCCTCCCGCAACGAGGCGGTCGCCAATCCTATCGTGCGCCAGGCGATCAAGCAGGCCATCGATTACGACGGCATTCGCTCCTTGCAGGAAGGCGCCCTGACGCCTCCTTCGCTGGTGCCGATCGGCCTGCCCGGCGCACTCGACCCGGCCACCGATGGCTTCAAACGCGACCTGACGGCAGTCACGGCGGCGCTGACCGAGGCCGGCTATCCGGACGGCTTCGCGGCCACCCTGGCCACCAGCGCCACCGAGATCATCGGCGGCGTCCAGCTTTCCTTGCTCGCCGAAAAGGTGCAGGCCGATCTGGCGGAGGCCGGTATCGATGTCTCCCTCGAAATCGAGGACGAGGAGATCTTCCGCCCGAAGTACCGCGCTGGCGATATCGATCTGGTGATCGGCGCCTGGTACGTCGGCTACCCGAATCCGTTCGACCTGCTCGACAACTGGGGCCCGACCGGCAACGTGGCCATCAACCGCTTCCGTTGGGAGGCGCCCGACCATCCGGCGGTGGCCCTGCTGACCGAGGCGCGCCGCACGGTCGATGCCGAGGCACGAGATGAGCTGGTGCGAGAGGCGCAGCGGGCGCTGCTCCTGGACGCCCCCTACACCATGCTCATCCAACCGGTCTTCAGCTATCCGTACCGGACCACCATCACGGGACTTGTGGCCAACCCGACCTGGAATTTTGACCCGGCGACCATTTCGCGCACGTAGGGTCGCACTGACCTGCCTGGTGTTTGGCGGCGGGATCGCCCCGCCGCCAGCCCAATTTTCCGCGTTGGGTGGAACGTCGCTGGCCTCGCCGCAGGAGGCCAAAGCCGTCCTGCTGGAGCGCATTGCAGAGAAGATGTCATTCCGAGCTAGCGAGGAATCTCGTCTTAACCGCGAACGTACGCGCCTTCGAGCCGAGATCCTTCGTTCCTCAGGATGACACTTCCCATGGGGCTGAGCGCGACGGCGTGGTCCGGTGTGGCCAAGTTCGCCGGGCGACTTGAGGAGAGGACCATGGCGCACGGCCTCTCACCCGTTCGGCCAGATGTGTCCCGGTACGAGCCTACAGGGCAGAAGGATGTTGCGGCCATTCCGCGCCGCTACGACGCGATCACCGCCGGCGCATGCTCCATCTGGCGAGACATCGCCCGGCTCGCGCGCCAGAGACGGGCAGCGGTCAGGTCGGCGCGGGCGAGATCGATCCGGTCGATCGGGCCAGCGATGCCGAGCGCCGCGATGGGCAGCCCTTGGGCATCGAGCACGGGCACGCCGACGCCGCGCTCGCCAATGGCATTCTCTTCATCCTCGAGGGCGTAGCCGCGCTCTCGGGTACGGAGCAGATCGCCTTCCAGGGCGACGGCATCGATGATGGTGCTAGGCGTTACCGAGGGCATGGGCGACAGAGAAGCGACCCGGTTTTCCCGCACCTCCTCGGGGAGAAAGGCGAGGATGGCCTTACCTACCGATGTCGAGTGCGCGGCATCGCGGCCCCGGAAACGGATCGCCATATCCGATCCATGCGGGCCATCGCGCATTTCGAGGTAGACCACCTGCTTCCCCGCCAGGACGCCCAGCGTTACCGTTTCATTCGTCTCCGCGCGCACGGCATCGAGGAACGGACCCGCGACCGTCGCCAGGTTCATCCGGCTCGCGGCCATGGCGCCGAGGCCAAGCAGGCGCAGTCCGACCTCGTACTGGTGGCGCGTGGGATCATGCTCGACGTAGCCAAGCTCTCCCATCACCCGCAGCAGGCGATAGCTCATGGTTCGGTTCAATCCCGAAGCGCGCTCCACCTGAGCCAGGGTCATCGGCCCTTCTTCGGCAAGGAGCTCGAGCAGCTCCAATCCCTTGCGTAGCGCGGGTACGTAATGCGGACCAGACTGTTCAGCCATCGAACACCCCTCCAACCACGGAGCTACACCTGCCGATCACTACAGAGTAGCCCATCTGAAATATCTCGCAAGATCGATACCACGTTGCGCGCGAGAAGGACATTCCCCTCAGATCTCGGCATGTGGCCTTGATATCGCGGTGGAGGATGCATGAGGATTGTGTGAACGCCACATTAAATGCATTTGCGGCGCTCGTCAACTCCTGGCATCGATCGGGCGCTACACCCTGCATATGGCGGACGATGGCCGCTTGCGCCATGCTCCGCCACGCACGGCTGGCGGATACTTCGCGCGGAAACCATTGCCGCCCGTGGCGGGCGAGTCAGGAAAGGCAAAAGTTTGGCGGCCAAGGCCGGCGAGGAATTCGCGGTGGAACAGGGCGAACGAGAGCTCTCGCCGGGGCAACTCGCTCGCGGATTCACCATTCTGGCGATCACGACCTTCCTGGCCATGATCGTCATCAACATCCCCCAGACGATCTCCCCAAACTTTTTCCGGGACGAAATCGGCATGGGGGGAGCCCTCAACGGCTACCTGATCGCCATTCGCGAAGTGCCCGGCTTTCTCCTCATCTTTGTCGCGGCCATTCTGTTGCGACAGGGACTGGCCCGCGCCACGGCCATCGCGCTCGTCATCGCCGGGCTCGGCTACATCCTCTTCGCGGGCGCCAATTCGTTCGTGGGCCTGATCGTGCCGACGCTCATCGCCAGTGTTGGCTATCACTCCTGGCTGCAGCTCCAGGATGCGCTTGGTCTCTCGCTGGCCAAACCCGGCGAGGAGGGGAGTGTTCTCGGTCGCTTCCGATCCATCGGCTTCGCTGGCACCATCGTGGCCCTGCTGGTCGTGCTGGCGATCCTGCTCGGCGTCGAACGCGTCTCGGGCGATCTCCGGGCAGCACAGGGCCCCTGGCTGCGCGGCCTCTACGTGGCCACCGGGATATGCGCCGTCATCGCCGCGGTCGTCATTTATCGGTTCCCGGTTTCCACGAACGCCCGGGCCTCGGCGCGCGTGGCCCCCCGCATTACCTGGCGCAAGGAGTATGGTCTCTACTACTGGCTCTCCTTCCTCGATGGTTCGCGGATGCAGATCTACTTCGCCTTCGCGCCGTTCGTCCTCGTCGACACGTTCAACGTCGATGCCCTTACGCTGACGATTCTGCTCACGGTCTCGGCGGTCATCAACTGGCGGACCGGCAGCCTCGTCGGTCGCCTCGTCGATCGCTACGGCGAGAAACGGATGCTGACCGTCGGCTACAGCATGCACCTGCTCGTCTTCCTCGGCTTCGCCCTCTCCCAGAACATCTGGCTGCTCTATATCACCTATCTGGGCTACAACTTTCTCTTCCTCTTCTCGATCGGCACGACCACCTATCTGCGCAAGATCTGCCGCCCGGAGGATCTGGCGCCGAGCCTGGCCATGGGCGTTTCCCTGGCCCATCTGACCGCCATCGTCGTGCCGATTGTCGGCGCCACGCTCTGGGAACGCCTCGGCTACCAGTTCCCCTTCCTCTTCGGCACGATCTTCATCTTCATCTCGCTCTGGCTCACCCAGAAGATCGACATCCCGAAGCAGCGCATCGCGGGATCGCCGCTGCCAGCCGCGATGCGCCATGAAGCCGAGCGGGAAATCGACGCGGACGCGGCCACGCTCCCCTTTGATGCCGTCTCGGTCGTCAGCCCTGTCGCGACCGTCGGCGTCGCCAAGGAAGAAGACCCTGCCAGGCTATGAGCGGCACGGAGTCTGGCCATCGTTTGCCCCCGGGGAGCGAGGCGAAGATGACGCGCGCTGAAGGTGAACTGCTGATCCGGGCGGCGAGCATTGATGATGCTGCCGCCATCGCCCACATCTATAACCAGGGCATCGAAGACCGCGTCGCCACGCTCGAGACGCAAACTCGCGCTCCGGAAGAACGGGCGGAATGGCTGGCGGCGCGTGGCGACCGCCACCCCGTGCTCGTGGCCACCAACGCGGGTGGGACCGTCCACGGTTGGGCATCTCTAAACTCTTTCAATGCCCGCCCCGCGTATGCCCATGTGGCCGACGTGTCGATCTATATCGCTCGCGAGCAGCGCGGGCGAGGCATCGGTCACCTCCTGTTGGCCGCCCTCGAGGAGCGCGCGCGGGGGCTCGATTACCACAAGCTGGTGCTGGCCGCCTTTCCAACCAACGCGGCGGGCATGCGCCTCTACGAACGCCACGGCTTTGCGACCGTCGGCATCTACCGCGAGCAGGGAATGCTGGATGGCCACTGGGTCGATGTGATCGTGATGGAGAAGCTGCTGGCGTAGCGGCGTTTCGTCGCCTCCGCGCTGGCCCTCCGGTCAGGGCGTCGCCGGCGCCAGCCTGAATCCCTCGCTCGGCAGCGGCGGGATCATGGCCCATGGTGCATGGAGCAGCTCTGCTTCAGGGAACCGAACGCTCCCCTGACTCGTCAAGAGAAGTACTGGCCAGCACCGATCGCGTGTGCGGATGAAGGGCCAGGGTAGACCCGAAGGAGCAGCCAACATGCATGACCAACGACCCGTCTCATCGTGCCCCCGGACCCAGCCTCGCCTGCGTCTGGCCGGCCTCACCCTGCTGCTCGTGGGCGCGCTGGCCAGCCCCCTGAGCCTGGGCCCGGCCGCCAGCGCCCAGGACGCCACCCCCACCAGCAGCTTCCCCACCATGAGCATGGGCATCCCCACGGTCAGCGTCAGCGGCCACGGCGAGGTCAACGTGCCCCCCGATACCGCCTCCGTCACCGTCGGCGTCGACGTCATCCAG
>JBBRVX010000081.1:0-20106 GCA_038246475.1 Thermomicrobiales bacterium
AAACCCTGAATCAACTTTGCATCGCGGAACGCCGTGGAGAAGGGATGTGAGATGCGGGCGGCAACGAGCGCCATGACCGCGGCCTATCGCCGCGTCTACGAGCGATTGCGGGCTGGCGAGGTGGTCGTGCTCGATGGCGGCATTGGCTCGGAGCTGCAAGAGGTTGGCTATCCGGAACAGGTGGCCGACCGACCGGCCAACTACACGTGGGGCTCCCTGGCCATTCAGGAGGCGCCGGAGAAGCTGGTCGAGCTGCATCGCCGCTACGCGGCCACCGGGGCCGATGTCCTGGAGACCCACACCTTCGCCCTCAATCGCGTCTTCGCCGCCATCCAGGACGGCCGCCTCGACCTCCCGCGGGATGCATGGAAGCGCATGGCGCTCGACTCCGTCCGCCTCGTGCGTGAGGGAGCGGCCCGCGCCGGCCGCGATGATTACACCGTTGCCTTCGCCTGCCGCACGCAGGACTGGCCGGCCGCGCAGCAGGAGGAAGCGCGCGACTACGTTGGCACCTATGTGCCGCTCGACCCCGAACGGTATCTGAAACCCCTGGCCGAGGTGCTGGCCACCGCCGACGCCGAGCACACCCCCGACGTGATCCTGATGGAGATTCAGAAAGAGATCCCGGAGGACCTCGAGTTTCCTGACTACCAGATCTTCCTCGATACGGGCATTCCCCTCTGGATCTCCTACCGGCGCACGATCGGCAAGATCGTCGGGGTCGATGGCGAGACCATCCTCGAAGATGGCGACCGCTTCGGCCGCGCGGCCCGCCGCTTCGAGGAGATGGGCGCCAGCGCCGTCCTCGTCAACTGTCTGCCACCGCATCTCATCCACGGCGTCGCGTCCTGGCTGCGGCCGTACACCTCCCTCCCGCTGGGCGCGTACCCGAACTGGGGGAAGTACCTGCGCTACGAGTGGGACTGGTCGACCGTCCCGTCGACCGACGAGTTCGTGGCCCACGCTCGGAGCTGGCGAGAGGAGGGATTTCAGATCATCGGCGGCTGCTGCGGGACCCGTCCGAAAGAGATCCGCGCCCTGGTGGAGGCGTTCCGGGTGATGGGTGATGGGTGATGGGTGATGGGTGATGGGTGATGGGGTCATTGGGTGACCGGGGTGCGTCCCAGGGATCCCCAGGGCGACGACCCGTCGTTCGCCCTATGACCCTATGACCCTATGACCCTATGACCCTATGACCCTATGACCCTATGACCCTATGACCCTTCGTCACCCATCACCCCGTAAGGAGCACGGCATGAGCATGAACCTCGAAGATCTGGCCCGGCGCGTGCAGATTCTGGAAGATATCGAGGCGATCAGGAGGCTGAAGGCGCGTTACGCCGATGCCTGCGATCGGGGCTACGACGCCGATGCGCTGGCTTCTCTCTTCGCGCAAGAGGCCATTTGGGACGGAGGAACGTTCGGCCGCTACGAGGGGCGCGAGGCGATCCGAACCTTCTTTCAGGGGGCTTCCGCCGACATCCCCTTCGCCATGCACTATATGGTGAATCCGATCATCACGGTCGATGGAGACACGGCAACCGGGAAGTGGCATCTCTTCCAAGCCTGCACCTTCGCCGAGGGGAATCAGGCCATCTTCGGCGCCGCCCGCTACGACGAGGAGTACCACCGCATCGAAGGCGAATGGCTTTTCTGGCGGTTGGCGCTGATCTCCTCCTTCTGGACGCCGTACGACCAAGGGTGGGTAAAGCGGCCCTTCGCGCAGGAGGGGTAATCCGAAATCCGCTTGCTGACTTCCGTTTACGCTGAGGTCTCATGTTCGTTCCCCCCTCTCCTCATCGCGGTCTGACAGGGGGAGGTAGGCAAAAAATGCCGCCCCGAACACGACAATAAACCCCTCTCTCCACCGCAGTGGCCGGGTACCCTCTGGGTGGCGGTTTGGGGTGAGGGCTGTGCGCGACGGGAGCGGCATTTTCCCGCATACCTCCCCTTGTCATACGGAATCCGGATGAAGAGTGCCGCGTTCGCTTTGGTACGGGGACCGTCCCCCCTCTCTCAGCGCACTGGGCCGGGCGCCCTCTGGGTGGCGGGTAGGGGGGTGAGGGCTCTCCGTCGCGACACGAGGAAGTGATTACCCGGAGTCCGTATCAGTTAGCGCACTGGGCCGGGCGCCCGCTTGCGGGTGGCGGTTGGGGTGAGGGCAAACGCCGCGCCGCCGCAATACCTCCCCCTCTCCGCACCGCGGTGGGCCGGGCGGCCTCTGGGTGGTAGCAGGGGGGCAAGGGCTCGTCGCGGCGCCAGCACTGTTTCCCGGATTCCGTACGAAGGCATCGGGTGGCGTCCCGCGGATGGAGCCGCATGCAGCGCGGATATCATCGATTGGGAACCCATCCGTCAGCCCGAAGCCGCTCGCGCCTCGTCGACCATCGAGCGGAGGACAGCCCGGTTGAGCGGGCCCAGGTGGTAGCGATCGACGACGCCGTCGGGCCGGATGACGACGGTGGCCGGGTACGCGGGGGGGATGCCAAACGCCGCCTCGATCGGTCCGATGCCCGGCCCCTCGATGTCGGTGTCGCGGCCGATGGGATACGTGAACCCACGTTCCGCGACCACGGCGCGGACCTGCTCGTCATGATCGGTGCGCACGCCGACGCCGATGATTTCGGTGTGCTCGGCGGTGCGCTGGGCTTCGTCCCGGAACGCCTGCAGCTCAGGCATTTCCTGGCGACAGGGCGCGCACCATGAGGCCCAGAAGTTGAGGACGACCACTTGGCCGCGCAGGTCCGCCAGACGGAGAGAACTGCCGTCGAGCAGGGTCAGGGAAACATCCGGGGCCATTTCGCCACTAACATCACCGGGAGAAACCCCCGTCGGTTGGTCATCACGCTGGACCCACCAAATGGCAAGCACGGCGGCGATGAGCAGCACGCCCAGAACCAGGGGTGAAAAGCGGCCGCGCCGGCCATAGCCAACCCGGCCATGGTCGGTCGCGTCATCCCCAACCTCGTCTGCCAGGGCAGGCGCGCCGGGCAGGGTGTGTCGCTCGGCTTCACGCGTCATCGCGGGCGATCAGGGCAGCGAGGCAACGGCGGCCTCCACCTTCTGCCAGGTTTCATCGTCACCACCGATCAAAATGAGCACGACATTGCTCCCCCGAACCGCGCGGCGCTCACCGGCTGGTGTCGGCGTTCCCCTGATCCGAGCGGGGACAACCGCGTTCGCGTCGAGGCCATCGACATCCGCCCGTGCCGATTGGGCATCGGGAAAGAGAAAGATGAAACCGGGAACACCATTGACCGTTACCCCTTGCCCAGGCGCGTTGAGCGCGCCAACCGGGATGAACGACCCCGCGGGCTGTTCCACGGCGAGCCCCTGGGCCTGGAGCGCGTGGGTCACATTCACGAACTGATTGCTGCCGGGAGCCGCAGTCGGCACTGGCGCGATCCCACTCCCGCCGGGGCGCAGGTAGAGGAATAGGGCGATGATGGCGAAAACGACGGCCGCCACGGCGAGCACGTTGCTGAGCAGGGTGCTCCTACGCTTGACGACTCGTTGCTCCGGAAGTTGCTGGGACACGCGAATCTCCGTTTCCGGTTGCACACGTCACGATGGTACGCGGCCTACCCTTCCTCGCCCAGTGATGCGTCGCCCGCTGCCGGAACGGGGAGATCATCCAGCGATCCTTGCCCGCCAATTGGGGTGTCCCACCGCGGCACATGTCCCGCATCACGCAGCGTGGTCACGAGCATCTCCTCCGTTCGTTCTCCCGGGGAGAGCAGGACGAGGAGATCATGCTCGCCCAGGAGCTCAGCATGCCACCCGCTCTCCTGCAGGTTCGCCAGGAGCGCGGTTCGTTCCGGGGCGCGATCGACGGTCACCACGACGGCTCGCCGCAAGTCCGCCTGGCGCCGCGCTCGCGCCCATTCCTCGAGCTTTGCGTCGAGTTCATGCGGCAAGGGAAGGCGGCTGCCACGTTCGAGGAATTCGACGATCTGCCGCTGCTCAACGCCTGCCGCGAACGCGGCAGCAACCGAGCTCGATGTCAGACGGTAGTAGCTGGTGGCGCCGAGGCTTACCTGTTCGGCAAAGGCGGAGAGAGCCCAGACTCGCTCCGGCGAAGGCGCGTGCAGGGCGATCTCGCCGGACGGTTCGATCAGGAGTGGCGCCCGTGGCGCGCTCGCTTCAGTCGCCGCCGGCCACGGCGTTCGCCGCGCCAGGGCCTCGCCTGCTGGTGTCAGACGCACCGCCCGGGAATGCCCCACGCGTTCGACGACCTGCGTCAGGCCGAACCAGGCGAAGGGTCCCGCGAGCTCCAGGGCTATGATGTCGCCGAGGGCGGCGGCGCGCGCCTCATCGACATCGGCTCCTGCCCCCGCTTCGCCCGCCAGACGCGCGGTCGCTGCCGTGAACGACGGTCCCAGGAGCGCCGGGAAGCGGGCGGCGATGCGCGCCGAGAGGCTTTCCAGCGTCACCCAGTCATCGGCCGTCGCGCCAATCTCGGCGTCTGCCAGCGCCGCGAGGAGCCGTGGCCGCATCCCACGCCAGTCAGCCCCCCAGACTTCAACGATGCCCGCCGGCTCGCCCTCGATCCAGCGCGGCAGGCGCAACCAGCGCTCTCGCAAACTCGCGGACAGTTCCGGAAACGTTCGCCGCCGCCAGTCGCGGGCCCGCGGAGAAGGCACGATGCGCGGTGGCTTGGCATCCTCGTCCAGGGCCAGGACGCCCTCGGCCAGCCCCACCGCCTGCATCAGCTCCAGATAACCGGTCGGCACATCCTCGCGGTGACCGAACCAGAAACGGGGCGCGACAATCCTCTTCAGCCAGCGTGGAGGCGGCTCCACGGCAGACCACGCCGGAGCGGCCGCGCTTGTCACCATGCGCAACAGGGTCAGCAGATCCCACGCGAACGCATCGGGATGGCGCCAGACGGGAACATCGCTGACTCCGACCGGAGCCGGCTCCAGCGGTGGCGCCGTGGCGGGGGCGGCCTCGCCCGGATAGCGAATCTCGAGCGGCACGAAGAGCCAGCGCGTGCCATCGGCGCGAAACGTGTGCCAGACCAGCAGCGCGCCCTCGAGCTCGGCCAATGCGGCGCGGAGACGAGCGACCGTCCCTTTGTCCCCGCCGGCTAGCCCCGCGGCCGCGGCCGCGGCCGGCAACGGCACGACATCGCTCGCCGCCTGGACGACCTTCCAGATCGCGGCGGCATCGCGGCCAAGGGCCTTCGCCACACGCTCCAGGCGACGTCCGTCGTTGACCTGCCGGAGCAGGCGGTTCGTCAAATCCTCGCGCCGGGAAACACCCGGGAGCAGGCGCATGCCCCAGGTGCGCGCGGCGGCTTCCAGCTCGCCATCGTCCAGCAGCTCAACGAGGACGCGCAGGGGCGTCTGGGAGAGATCGCCGGCCTCCAGCTCATCCTGGATGCGGCGAACATTGAGCGAGACCTCGCGCGGCATCAGGAGCCGTGGCGCCGCGCCGACGGGCAGGGGATCATCGTCCCCTTCGCGGGCCAGGATACCAGCGTGATACAAGGCCAGCGCGGTCTGGCGCGCGTCATCGTCGTCCACACTCAGGCGCGCGGCGAGCTCGTTGATGGTTGGGGCGGCGATGGTGTCAGGAGCATCCGCCAGGGCCGTGGCCATGGCACGCTCGTCCGCGGAAAGCTGGTTCCAGATATCGCGCACAGCGCGCGGGTCGGTCATGGCGCGGTAGAGCGTGCCGATGATCTCGCCTTTGCTTTCTCCATGCAGTGGCACGCCCCACGCATCGGCGATGCGCAACAGCTCCGGTTGGCGGCGGGCGTGCAGGCGACCCAGAAGGTTGCGCATGGGCAGCGTTCCTCGTGACCCTTGGCCATCACCAGACAGCGATGTGCAGGACGTGGTTCGCGATCCTCCTCCAGCGCAGGCCGCGGCCATATCCGATGATGGCACAAGCATGCTATACAAAACCGCCGGGGGCACAAGGCTCGCGGCCGGAGGAGAGGAGCTCATGAGCGTGGCAGAGCCGTTTCGCGGGCAATCCCCCGACGTCATCGTCGTCGGCGCGGGTGTCACCGGGACATCGATCGCCTGGCGACTGGCTGAAGCAGACAAACGGGTGCTCGTCGTCGAGCAGCGCGGGGTTTGCTCGGGAGCCTCGGGGCGCAACGGCGGCATGACCGGCGCGGGCTCGTCGATGCACGCCTCTTCGCGGGCCGGCCAGGCGGTGTACGCCCTGACCACGGCGAATCTCCGCCTGCTGAAAGGTCTTCCCGACGAGTTGGGCACGGGATTCGAGCTGCGCCTGCCGGGAACCATGGACGTGATTACCACGCAGGAGCAGTACGCGCACCTGCGGGCGGCGGTGGCCATCGAGCGGGAGGCTGGCATCGACATCGAGCTCATTGATGGACCAGCCGCTCGTTCGATCATGCCGGCGCTCGCGCCGGATGTTCTCGGCGCGGCATACGCCGAGGATCGCGGCCACCTCTGGCCCTTCGCGCTGGTCAATGGGATGGCCGATGCGGCGGTGCGCAACGGCGCCGAGATCCGGACGGGAGCGACCGTCGAGCGTCTGGCCAGGGCGGGAGAGCGCGTCACCGGCGTGGTCGTGAACGGAGAAACGATCCTGGCCGAGGAGACGGTGCTGGCCACCAACGCCTGGACGCCGCGCCTCCTGCCCGACCTCCCGGCCGGGGCCGTGGTCCCGGCGCGCGGTCAGATTCTGGTGACCCAGCCGTTGCCGCCGATCCTGGCCTGCCCCTTCGGCACGAACTTCGACAAGGAGTATGGCAGGCAGACGCCGGGTGGGCAGATCCTGTGCGGTGGCTTTCGGCGGCTCGATGTGAACGAGGGCTTGGGAACCTACCTGGAAGAGGTCACGGCGCCGGTGCAGGCCGGCATCGCCCACTGCCTGACGCGGCTGTTCCCGATCCTGCGCGGCAAGGTGCGCGTCGTCCGCTCATGGTCGGGGATCATGGGGTTCACCGCCGACGGCCTGCCCTTGATCGGCCGCTATGATCCGGCGCCGGGCCTGACGATCGCGGCCGGTTTCAATGGCGGCGGCTTTTCCTGGGGCGCCATCGTGGGCAAGGTGATCGCCCGCCTGCTCACTGGCGAGGAGGTCGGTTTTGACCTCCAGCCATTCCGCCCGGGCAGATTTCACGACGGCGACGTCACGTGGCAAAATCCGTTCACGGCTGGAGAGAAGAGCAACCCCCGCGAGGCGCTCACCGCCGCGCACACGAGCTGATACGAAATGCGGATGAAGACCGCCGCTTTCTCCGAGGCGCTCGGTTCGTTCCCCCCTCTCTCCAGCGCACTGGGCCGGGGACCCTCTGGGTGGCGGGCAGGGGGTGAGGGCTCGTCGCGGCGCCGGAACTGATCACTCGGATTCCATTAGAGGGATTCCCATGGCTGACGATGCACCCAGCCCTGAGCTCGAAACGGGTTGGCTGGCGACAACTCCCGCGCACGACAGCTACGTGCGGCGCTTTCTGCTCAACTGGGCGGGCTCGACGCGGGAGACCGCGCGCTCATTCGGCGGTTCGATCGCCAGGCGTCATGGCGTCGATCTGGCCGATTCCGGCCGGCCCGTCGTCTTTTCCAATTGCGCCACGCTCCTGCAACCGCTGGACGCCGAAACGGTTTGGGACACAATGGTGGAGATTGACGAGTTCTTCGGTTTCTCCGATCCGTTGCGCATTGGCGAAGTGCTCCTGCTCTCGGCGTGGCCGACAGGCGACCTGCGTCCCTACGGGTGGAGCCTCATGGGCTACCCGCCGCTCCATCTGCTGCCGCGTGGCGCCCATCCGTCAGAAGCGCCCAGGGAGCTGGAGATCAACGCGGTGACCGATCTGGCGGGGCTGCATGCGTGGGAGCGGGTGGCTATCGAGGGCTACCCACTCGAAGGACTCGGCGACGCCCCGCCTGGCGCGATCGTCTCCGAAGCCTGGCTGAATGAACACCGGCACCGGCTCTGGGTCGGCTGGAGCAACGGCCGACCCGTGGCGTGCTCGTCGGCATGGGTCGAGCAGGGCATCAACCACGTGAGCCTGGTCGCGACGCTGCCCGACGCCCGGCGGCGCGGCTTTGGCGAAGCGCTGACCTGGCGCGCGGCGCTGGCCGACCCCCGCCTGCCGGCGATGCTGCTCTCTTCGGACGACGGCCGCCCGGTCTACGAGCGCATGGGCTTCCTGCCCTTGCTGCGGATGACGCTCTGGTATCGGGGGCGGCCTGGGATTAGGTAATACGGAGTCCGCTTGATCAGTTCCGGGCGCCGCGGCGACTTGCCCTCACCGCGCTACCCCGCGGGGCGGGCCTGCATCAGCTTGATCATCGCCTTGCGCGGCTTGGTCGCCGCGTCGCGAGCGAGTTGCATCGCCACCGCTTCGGCGAGGTGGCCGAAGGCCCGGGCCGTTTCCGAATCGGGGTGCGCCGCCACGATCGGCCGGCCGGTGTCGCCGCCTTCGCGCACCCGCGGCTCGATCGGCACCTCCCCCAGGAACGGCACCCCATGCTCGGCCGCGGTTCGCGCCCCGCCCCCTTCGCCGAAGATCGGGGTCTTCTCGCCGCAATGGGGGCAGATAAAGCCGCTCATGTTCTCGATGATGCCGATGATCGGCGTCTTCACCTCCTGGAACATCTTCAGCCCCTTGACGGCGTCGGCCAGGGCCACTTCCTGCGGCGTGGTGACGATGATCGCGCCGGACAGCGGAATCTTCTGGGTCAACGTGAGCTGCACGTCCCCGGTGCCAGGCGGCAGGTCGATGACCAGATAATCGAGGTCCTCCCAGATCACGTCGTTCAGAAACTGGGTGATCAACTGGGCCACGAGCGGGCCCCGCCAGATCAGCGCCTTCTCCGGATCGAGCAGAAAGCCGATGCTCATGATCTTGACGCCGTACGCCTCCAGCGGCACGATCTTGCCGCCGCGCACCAGCGGCTTTGAATTCTGGCCCATCATCAGCGGAATGCTCGGCCCGTAGACATCGGCATCGAGCAACCCGACTTTGGCCCCGGCGTTGGCCAGGGCGACGGCCAGATTGGCGGCCACGGTCGACTTGCCGACGCCGCCCTTGCCGGAGGCCACGGCAATCGTGTTGCGCACCCCAGCGATAGGGTCGGCGTCGGCCTTGCCTGAGCCGGAAGCGCGCACCCGGGTGAGAAAGGTGACATCCACCGTCTCGACCCCAGGAATGGCTCCCGCGGCGGCTTTGAGCTCGCGTTCGATGGTTCCCTTATAGGGCGCGATCGGCGACAGTAACTCGACGGTCAGGTTCAGACGAGAGCCGTCGATTTCAATCGCCGGAATCATTTTCAGATCGACCAGGCCGCGCCCGATCGCCGGCTCCTGCACGCCGGCAACCGCTTGTAGCACGTCTTCCTTGGTTAGCTGCCCCCCAGCAGGGGGCTGTGTCACGGACATCGTTTGGGCTTTCTAGAGTTGGAGCGATAGAGACGCTCCCAATCATTATTCTCCACAGACGATACTCCACTGCCAGCGATCGTTGTCGCCGCGAGGTTGCGGTGGGATTGCGCCGCGCGGCCACTTTCTCGCACAATCGCCGGGTTGCGGACGAAATACGGGCCGGTTGAACAGGATCAGGAGACGCATGAACGACACCGATCGGGATTCGGAACAGAGCACACCCTCGGCGGCCGTCGATGCCGAGGCTGTGCAGGTCGCTATCGACGCCGCTGATACCAGCGACGATCCGACCGGCCCCCGGAAGATCGCGGTGATTATGGCGCACCCGGACGACGCGGAATTCATTTGCGCGGGGGCCGTGGCGAGTTGGGTCAAGCAGGGTGACGAGGTCATCTACGTCCTGCTCACTTCTGGCGACAAGGGAAGCGACGATCCGGAGATGACGCCAGAGCGGCTGGTCGCGACGCGCGAGGCCGAACAGATCGACGCGGCGCGCATCCTGGGGGTGAAAGATGTCGTCTTCCTGAAATACCCGGATGCCTACCTCGAACCGAATCTGGAGCTGCGCAAGGCGCTGGTGCGCGTCATTCGCCGCCTCAAGCCGGACGTCGTCGTCTGCCAGGATCCAACCGTGCGCTGGGCCGACCAGAGCTACATCAATAATCCCGATCATCGCGCCGCCGGCGAAGCAACGCTCGCGGCCATCTTCCCTTCCGCGCGGGACCGTCTCACCTTTCCCGAGCTGCTCGCCGAAGGGCTGGAGCCGCACCGGGTGCGCGAGGTCTATCTGGCCGGGGCCCTGGAACCCGACATGGCCATCGACATCACCGGGCACATGGAAACGAAGCTCGATGCGCTGCGCGCCCATGCCTCGCAGGTGGACATCACCGACGAGTTTGTCGGGTGGATTCGCACCTGGGCGAGCGAGACCGCGGAAAAGCACCCGGGGCACGGCGAATACGCCGAGAGCTTCCGCTACTTCAAGCTCGACTGAGCCGGGAAGGAAGGCGGAGTTGGCGGCGCTGGCCTGGAGCAGTCAGGAGAGTCGTCGTTGCCCGGCCGCGGGGGATAACCTCCCTGCTGGATCGACGAAAGCGCCGTGAACGGGACTGAGCACGGGGACACCGCTCACCGTCGCTTCGGCTGCCAACGCCGCTGGAGCCGCACCAGGTCGCCCCCATCGATCAACCAGATGTCATGGGCCTTGGCAAGCTCGATGGCGGCTGAGGTGAAGCCTGACGTGGTCACCACGATCCCGCGATCGGCGCGGTGGTGGATCGAGCGCATGCCGATGAACGTTTGCAACGCCTGGGAGCCGACCTTTTGCCCTGGGTCGTAGCGTTTGCATTGCACGATGGTCGATCGCCCTTTGGGATCGCGTCCAACGAGGTCCGCGCCAAGATCGCCGGGACCTCCGTTGAGCCGGAGAGAGAACCCTGAGCTGGCAAGGAGCTCGCGCGTGAAGGCTTCAAACTCGGATGGCGACAGCGCCAGCATCCCGGCTAATCCGGCCTCAACCCGCACCCGGCGAGAACGTGGCGCGGCATATCGGCCCAGCAAGCCCGATCCATGAGCACGCGGTTGTCGCGTTCCGCGAGATATCGGTTGACCGCGACGTGCTCGACGCCCCGTCGAACGCCTTCGAGATCGATGGAACGCGAACCCGAGCACGATTACGATAATCAAGCCTATGGCCGCGCTTCTTGCCTGGGACGCGGCGCTCAACATGGAAACGATCGCCACCGCCGCCGCCAGCAGCACCGCGAAGTCCCTCGCCCTGAAGCGCCTCCTCGAACCACTCGCCATTTCGACCTTCGCTCCTGAATCCGGCGAAACTGATTCAACCTTACGTGCGGAACCGGGGAAAGAACGAAGGTCGGGTCCCGCCAGAAGTCATCTCTATTCCATTTGGCTTCATTCCCCAGCCGGTGATGAACTCGATCAGGGTTGCCTCATTACTTCTCGCGTTCTACTGCCACGGCGGGGAGCGGAGTCGCGCGTGCCGGAATAGCGCTGAACGCACGGGAGATTCCGCGTTATTGACTCACGGTCCCCATGTTTCTCATGCAATACTTGACGTGATGTCGGAAGAAGGTTCACTGCAATCGTGATAGCAGGTCATCGGCTGCACATGCTGGAGCGCCGATGGGTCAGCTAGCGCATCATCGCTGGGAGTAGACGTGGGACCATCACCAATGCTCGAGTACGCGTTCTTTGAAGGCAAGATCGTTCCCTTTGCGGAGGCCAAGGTCAGCGTCGGCGCCCACGCCCTGCAGTATGGGACGGGGGCTTTTGCCGGCATCCGCGGGTATCTCGATCAGGATGGCGAAACGATCAACATCTTCCGCCTGCCGGACCATGCCGCGCGGCTGCTCAACTCGGCCAAGATCTTGCGATCGCAACTCCCCTTCACGCGGGAAACGCTGGCCCAGACCATCGTCGATCTGGTCGAGAAGAACGCGCCGACAAGCGATGCCTACATTCGACCCTTTATCTACAAATCGTCGGTCCAGCTCACGCCCCGCCTGAACGGGCTCGACAGCGAGCTGGCCATCTACATGCTGCAGCTCGGCGACTATCTCGATACCTCCACTGGCGTGAAAGCGTCCGTCTCCTCGTGGATGCGCGTGCCGGACAATGCCGTGCCGGGGCGCGGCAAGCTCTCCGGCGCGTACATCAACTCGGCGCTGGCCAAGGACGAAGCGGAAGAGAAGGGCGCTGATGAGGCGATTCTGCTCGATCACCATGGGCACGTCGCCGAGGGGAGCGGCTGCAATCTCTTTCTGGTGCGAGACGGCGCCCTGGTGACGGCTCCCATCACCGGGGACATCCTGGAAGGGATCACCCGGCGGACGATGATGCAGTTCGCCCGCGATGAGGGCATCCCCATCGAAGAGCGCAGCATCGACCGTTCCGAGCTCTACATCCTGGACGAAGCGTTCTTCTGCGGCACCGGCGTGCAGATCTCGCCGATCGCCAGCATCGACGGCCGCCTCGTTGGCGATGGCAAACCAGGCCCGATTTCGATGCGCCTGCGGGAGATCTTCTTCGACACCGTTCGCGGCCGCAACGCGAAGTACGCTCACTACCTGACTCCCGTGCGGGCGAAGGTCGCGTTGCCAGCGGATTAGGCGTCGCCAGAGTTCACGGATACGATCAACCCCGGCTCTTACCAGAACGGTCTCTGGCCGGGCGCTGGCCTTCGCCCCCAACTGCCATCCGCAAGCGGGCGCCCAGCCCAGTGCGTTCTGAACAGAGGGAGGTATGCAAGAATCGCCCCCTCGCACGCGGCAATAAGCCCCTCTCCCGGCCCGACCGGCCGGGCGCCCTCTGGGTGGCGGTTTGGGGTGAAGGCTGCTCGCGACGGGAGCGGTAATTCGCCTCTGCCTCCTCCTGTCATGGCCCGACCTGACACGACGGAATCCCACACCTTTACACCACTGCCGCATCCTTGGCCGGCTCAAAGCCGTGGAACCGGTCGAACTCCGCATGGTGATGCGCCTGATCGACGGGCACGACAACCACGAACGGCCGTCCTTCCGCGTTCGCCTGTTTCGCCGTCTCCAACGCCGGACGCAACCCATCGGCGTTCGTGACCCGCACCGCTTCGATTCCCGCCGCCCGCGCGCTGGCCGCCAGATCGGTCCCAGGCGAGAACTGCGTGGCCACGATCGGCCCTTCCGTCCGCTTCTGGATCCACTGCACCCAGCCGAAGGCGCTGTCGTCGAGCACGACCCAGGTTACGGCCAACCCTTCCTGCACGGCGGTGCCGAGCTCATGGAGCTGCATCTGAAACGCGCCATCGCCTGAGGTGCACACCACCTGCCGATCGGGACGCGCCAGCTTCGCCGCCATGGCGCCGACGATGCCATAGCCCATGGCCGTCTGCTCGGCGGGGGGGACGACGCAGCCGGCATCGAGGACCTGGTAGTAGGGCCAATAGTAGGCCCACAAATCCTGACCACCATTTTCCTTGACCAGAATGGTGTTTGCGCCGAAGACGCGGTTGATCTCGTGGACGATCGACTTGCCTTTTAACGGCATGTCGCCCTGCGCCAGCGCCGCCTCGGCATCCTCGGCGGCGCCAGCAATGGCCGCGTCCCGGCTAGCGGTGATCTCGGCCACGTACGCCTCATTTGGAGCGACCTGCCGTTCGTCCAGGGCGGCGGACAACGATGCGATCGCCAGCCGCGCGTCCGCCTGGATGGCTGCGTCGGGCTGCCAATTGCGGCCCAGCTCGAACGGTTCGATGTCGATCTGCACGAGCTTCGCGCCCTCGGGAAAGGGCAGGAACCCGCCCTGAAACTCCTCCATGCGCGAGCCGACGGTCAGCACCAGGTCGGCCGCTTCATACGTTGCGCGAGGAAAGGTGGTGCGGTAGAGGCCCACGAGGCCGCAGAAGAGGGGATGGGTTTCTGCAACTGTGCCGCGGCCGGCCGGGGTCGTCTCGATCGGGATGCCGAAGCGCTCGGAGAATGCGGCAACGGCAGCGCCCGCCCCGGACAGGATGGCGCCGCCGCCGGTGATGAGCAGCGGCCGTTTCGCCGCCGCGATCAGGTCCGCCGCGGCGGCGATCGCCGCGGGGTCGGCGGCCGGGCGGGGAATCGACAGGGCGCGAGCGTAGGGAGGAATGTCCCAGACGCCCATGCCGATATCGCCCGGAAGCTCGACGTAGACAGGACCCGGTTGCCCGCTCGTGGCGATCTGCACGGCGCGCCGCATCGTCCACGGAATAGTCTCGGGAAGCTCGACCGTGATGGCCCACTTGGTGATCGACTCGACCATGGCGATGTGGTCGGTCTCCTGGAACGATCCCCGCCCATAGGTCTGCCTGGGGGAGCGCACGCCCAGGATCAGCATCGGGGTGCAGCCGGAATAGGCCTCCAGGATGCCCGGCACGAGGTTGGCGATGCCGGGGCCAGGGCAGCCAAAACAGGCCGCGATCTGGTTGGTGACTCGCGCATAGGCCATGGCCATGAACGCGCCCGAGGTCTCGAAGCGCACGCCGATTGGGCGGGGGCCGCCATCGGGCTCGGCGGCAACCAGCGCGTCGTAGAGATGCCGGGGGTCTCCGGGCAACCCGAAGACGTAGGGCACCCCTTCGGCCTTCATCGCGGCGACAACGGCTTCCCATCCGGTCATGATCGGCATGAATCGCTCCCTCACCTTCGCCTAGGCGCTCGATCTCCGCGTTGCGATCAGCGGCACAGGCTACGGGCGATCGACTTTCGCGTCAACGACCGCCAGAAAAGCCCAGTCCTGTTGGACGCGGTGCGCTACGTGGGTGGTCAGAGATTCCTGGAGCTGGATGCAGCACTCGCCTCGGATGTAGGGGTGACGCCCGCGTCCTTGCAGCCCGCGTCACGGCAACCGGCGCCGGTGCTCCAGAACGCTGTGACCACCTACTTAGCCGCCACGTGCCGGCTCCAGCGCCTCCTGCCGGAACAGGCTCTCACCAGGACGAAGGCCATCCAGGAAGCGGTCAATGCGCGCGATGGCTTCCTCGATCTGGGCAATTCCGGTGGCGTAGGCGCACCGGACATGCCCGGTCCCGCCGGGACCGAAGGCATCGCCGGGCACCACGGCGACGCGCCCTTCGTGCAGGAGCCGGGTGGCGAAGTCGTGCGCGGAAAGACCGGTGGCGGCGATGGAGGGGAAGGCGTAGAAGGCTCCGGCCGGCAGATGGCAATCGAGCCCCAGGCGGTTCAGGCCCGAGACGATCGCCTGGCGGCGCAGGGAGTAGTCATCGACGGTGGCCTGCACCTCGCGGTCTGGCACCCGCAATGCCTCCAGAGCGGCTTCCTGCGCCTGGCGCGAGGCGCACAGCGCGGTGTACTGGTGAATGCGGGTCATGGCCGCGATCAGTGGCGCGGGACCGGCGGCGTAGCCCACTCGCCAGCCGGTCATTCCATACGTTTTGGAGAAGCCGTTCAGCAGCAGCGTGCGCTCCAGCATCCCCGGCAGGGTGGCGAAGGGAACGTGCGGCGCATCATACGATAGGCGGTCGTAAATCTCATCGCTGACCACGACCAGATTGTGGCGGCGCACTACATCGGCGATCGCGTCCAGCGCGGGGCGATCGGGCACGGCGCCAGTGGGATTGCCGGGGTAGTTGAGCAGCAGCACGCGTGTGCGCGGCGTGATCCGCCGTTCCAGTTCGTCGCCACGCGGAGTGAAACCATCCTCGGCGTGGGCAGGAACCCAGACCGGAACGCCTCCCGCGAGCGAAACGCATGGAGGATAGGCGACGTACGCCGGATCGGGGATAAGCACCTCATCGCCGGGGTCGAGCAGCGCGCGCAACGCGAGATCAAGCCCTTCACTGACGCCGACGGTGATGAGGATCTCTTCGTCCGGGTCATAGTCGAGGCCGTAGCGGCGGGTCAGCGAAGCAGAGATGGCCGCGCGCAGCGTGAGCAAGCCGCTATTCGCCGTATACGTCGTGCGGCCCTGCTCCAGTCCGTAGATCGCGGCCTCGCGCACTCGCCAGGCGGTGCCGAAGTCGGGCTCGCCCACGCCGAGCGAAATGACGTCTTCCATGCGGGTCACGACATCGAAGAATTGCCGGATGCCGGACGGCGGCACGGCCTCGACGGCGCGGGAGAGCTTCATGGGCGCGCTCATGGCGTCACCGGCAAGCGGCCGTCAGCCGGGATGTCATCGACAAGGATGTCGCCCTCTTCCTTGTACGCCTTCAGCAAAAAATGGGTGTTGGTGGCGGTGACATGCTCGATGGGAGCCAGCTTTTCGGAGACGAATTGGGCGATCTCGCGCATCGTCGGCGCTTCCACGACGATGCGGAGGTCGTGCCCCCCGGAGACGAGATGCACCGACCGCACCTCGGGATGGCGATAGATACGCGCGGCGACTTGATCGAAGCCGACTTCGCGCTGCGGCGAAACGCTGACCTCGATGAAGGCGACCACGCGATCGTCACCCAGTTGTTCCCAGTCGACGATCGTCTTGTAGCCCCGGATGACCCGCTGCTGCTCAAGGCGCCCGATGAGCTCGGCAACTTTCGCCTCGGGGATGCCGGTCAGCGCGGCAAGTCGGCCAGCGTCGCGCCTGGCATCGGCGACCAGCGCCAGAAGGAGGCGCCGCACCGCCGGATCGCGCCCGTTGAGGCGCTCGTCGCGCTCCTCGCCATTTGGATTGTATTCAGCCACGCGCATGTTCCTTCCCAAGGATCACGTCAGGAGCGAACGCTGAGTGTACGCCGGGGTTGAGACTCGCGTCCTCGCCAGGGATCCATTCATCCCGCCCGCTACCAGTAGCGTATGGCCCCCAGAAAGAGCTCGTGCAGGTCGCTTTCCGTGGCTGGACGCGGCGAGAGCTTCGTCACCCGATGCTGGGGCAGCGTGCCGGCAACAAGCGCGTCCACATCGTCAGGCCCGAATCCGACGGCGGCGAGGCCGTTCGGCATGCCGACCCGGCGCATGATGGCGATGATGGCGCCCGCGAGGATCTCTCCCGCATCCGCGTCCTCCGCTCCACGTGTCTCCGCGCCGAGAAGCCGCGCCGCCTCGATATGCCGTTTCGGATTGGCCGCCGCCGTCCAGCGGAAGACGGCCGGCGCGTTCAGGATGACCGACATGCCATGGGGGACGATCGCGTGATCGGCGGGGTAGCCCGGAGGAACATACTCCCGGACCATGCCGGAGACGGGATAGCTCATGCCATGCGGCAGATGGACACCAGCGTTGCCGAACCCGATTCCGGCATACGCTGCCGCCAGGAGCATCTCGCCCCGGGCCTCGTCGTCGCCAGGCTCTTCGACGACGCGCGCGATGTTGCGGGCCATGGCCGCCATCGCCTGCCGGGCCCAGATGTCGGAGATCGGATTGGCGCCCTGATAGGCAGGACGCGCCCCGGCGTGCTCCGGCGCGGCGCGCTCGTGATACGGCAGCGCGGTAAACGACTCGACCGCGTGCGAAAGGACATCGAGCGCCGAGCAGGCCGCCACCATCGGCGGCATGGTGCGCGTGTTGTCCGGGTCGATGATGCCCATCGCCGGACGGAGCGCGCGATGGGCAATGCCGGTCTTGGCGTGCAGCGCTTCGTAGTCGAAGATGGCCACCCCGGTTGTCTCGGAGCCCGTCCCCGCGGTCGTGGGAATCGCGATCAATGGCTTGAGCGGCCCCGGCACGGGCTTCCCTTCGCCGATCGGGGGATTGACGTAGGTGAGCAATGGCGCCGGGTAAGTGGCGTACAGGTTCGCGGCCTTGGCGGTGTCCATGACGCTGCCGCCGCCGACCGCGACGTAGCCGTCGAATCGGCCAGAAGTGGCGAATTCCGCCGCATCCATGAACGTGGCATCGGTCGGCTCGACGCGGACGCGATCGTAGAGGACGGCATCGATCCCTTCATGACGCAACGCGTCCATGACGACGGCAACGGTCTCGCCCCCGGCCAGCCGGGGATCGGTGACCACCATCACCCGCCGGGCGCCCAGCCGGGACATATCGGCGCCGGCCTCGCGGGTCGAACCCGGCCCAAACTTGATGGCCGACGTGTCCATCGTAAAGCGCGTTTCCCGAGACGAATAGGATTCAGGCATAGCTCCTCCTCCATCGAGGCAAGCCTTCGCGGCCGCATCAGAGGCTCTTCAGGATAGAGGAAATCAGCAGGAGGATGGGACGCGCCCGAAAACAGAGCCGGCCCCCGGAACAATTCCGGGGGCCGTATTCTGGCAGGTGTCCGCGCGAGCGGGATGCTCGCCGGTACGCACTGGCTCGCTAGACGCAGGCGCCAGCCACACACGTCTCCGTGTCCAGGCAGGCAAGAAGGCACGCGCCACAATTGTCCTCGTTCGACTGCAGGTCGACGCAGACGCCGTCGCAGCAGGTGGCGCTGTTGCAGCAACTCCCAACCACGTCGCCGCCGCACGTCTTACCAAGGGGAATGCACACCTCGCAGCACGCCCCAGCGGAAGCACAGTTCGCGTTCGACACGGATCCGTCAGGAAGCGTGGTGCGACAGAACTTGACGCCCGTCAGGCTGCCGGCATCGGTGCCTGCGCCTGTCAGGTCAGCATCCGTCAGGCAAGCGCCGTCCAGCTTCGCGCCCTCAAGTCTGGCGTTGACCATGGTCGCGCCATTCAGGTTCGCATCGCGCAAGCTGGCTCCCCGAAAGTCCGTGCCATCGAGATCGGCGCCGCTGAGATCGGCAGCGCGAAGCTGGCATCCGCCGCAGTTCTTGCCCTCCATCACATCCGTGTTCGAGAAGTCGCATTGAGCCAGATCCTGGCCGCCCGTATTCTTGAAGACGCAAGTCTGATTGCCAAAACAGGTTGTTTGCGCGGGCGGCTGATTGCTCCGGCCTTTCCCACCCTTGCGGTTCTTCTTCTTGCGGCCTTTCCGCTTCTTTGCGTCAACATCGAAGGCCGTGCCGAGGACCGTTGCCCCGACAAGTCCACCTAGCACTGCCCGACGCGAACCAGCTGCCCCAAAGAGGCGGGCCAGCGCGTCGAAACGCTCGCGATCCATTGATTCGTACCTCCACCCAGGACGACACACAAAAGAACAGTGTCATCTGTGACACTGTTCACTGTGGATCATGGCACGACTCGGCCGCAAACACAAGACCTGGTGACGCGTGTTCACGCTGGATCGCCAGCCCACCCGCATCGATTCGGACGGCCTGGGGCGGTGGAGGGAGCTTCCTCAGAGCGCGATGTTCACCCGCGACGGTGCCGATTCCGCTTGCGCTTACGTGTGCGGCCGTCGTCGCTGGCGCCCGCCGTGGCGCTGCCCCCGGCTCCCCCGGCCGACCCGCTGCCACCATCGGACCCTGCCGCGCCCCCGGTCCCGCCTGTCCCACCGGCGCTCTCGGCGGCCACGGACCCGCGACGCGAGGTCAGGAAAATGCTCCCCAGGATTGCCGCCACGGCGATGCGGCGGTTCGCGCGGCGAGGTGATTCCGGCTGTTCGGTGACGTGGAGATGGTCACTCAAGATCGTGCTCCTCAGGGCTGGTCCGCGATGGCGATGCGCGAGGGCTTCCACCCGCGCGCACGTTCGGATCCGTCTTCCGCCATCTTGGCAGGTTCTGACCCGAACAGCAATCCTCTGTTCTCGTTCCTGGATGGAGCATGACGAAGGCCCTGGCGAAGCGCCAGGGCCAACATCAACGACAGAACTCTTGGGGGGACCTCAACGGGTCAGCCGGTGGCGGAGTCCGTAACCGTGCCTCCGTTGGTGTCCCCGGTGGCGGCTTCGCCTTCCTTATTGGGGCGATCCCGCTTCTTCTCGCCGGTGGCAGTCGAGTCGGCGCCATCTTCAGCGGCAGTCGTCGTCGAGCCGCCCGCTGGCGCGGAGCCGCTCCCAGGTTCGGTCGAAACGTTCGAGCCCGATCCTCCCTGGCCGCCGGTATCGATGTCAGAGGGGGCGGCAGGCGCCGAGTTTGTGGTTGGCGGCGGCAGCAGCTCGACCGGGATATCGAGGCCGGCCAGCACATCAATGCCGTAGGTCGTCACGTCGTCGAGAATGCCGAGGGCTTCCAGAAGCTCCGCATTGGCAGGCAACGGCGCGGCATTTCCCCCGCCGGAACCAGACCCTCCCGTGGAACCATCCGCGGTCGCCACTTCGCCAGCGCCGCCGGCAGTCGCGTTGCCAGCATTGCCGTTCTTGTCTCGCTTCGCGCTGCCGTTATCGAGGCTGCCGGGGGCGGCTCCAGTGCCGGTGGTGCCATCCTCGCCTTTGCTGGCCTGTTCGAGCGCCACAGACGACGAGTCCTG
>JBBRVX010000082.1:0-19990 GCA_038246475.1 Thermomicrobiales bacterium
CGCCAAGGTGGCCCTCGTCGCCTGCATGCACAAGCTCCTCACGATCGCCAACGCCGTCCTGCGCGATGGGGCGCCGTGGCGTTCCCCAGGCGGCGCCGTGGCTTGACACCAAACACGGTTGCTCCTCCGTCGGAATGACACGCTCTCCGTCGGAATGACACGCTTTTCGCGATGCGCTGTAGGTAAACGTGGGAAAGGAACAGGCGATGACAACCATGGCGCGCGGCGCGGTGCTCCGCGCCTTCAACGAGCCGCTCACGCTGGAGGAGGCGCCCGTCCCGGATCCGGAACCGGGGGCGCTCGTCGCACGCATCGATCTCGCGGGGATCTGCGGGACCGATGTCCATCTCCACCACGGCAATCTGCCCATCCCGACCCCGGTGATCCTCGGCCACGAGGCGGTCGGCCGGGTCGAGAAGCTTGGCGAAGGGGTAACCACCGACTTCAACGGCGAGCCGCTGCGGGAGGGGGATGCGATTGCCTGGGCCTCGAGCATCCCCTGCGGACACTGCTTCTGGTGCGTGGTGGAGAAGGAGCGCACCCTCTGCGAGAACCGCAAGATCTACGGCATCAACCAGCGCTTTGATCGGGAACCGCGCCTCTCCGGTGGCTGGGCGGAGTTTATCTACCTGCAACCCGGCTCGGCGGTCTTCAAGCTGCCGGCCGGCATTTCGGCCGAGCAGGCCATTGCCCTCGGCTGCGCCGGGCCGACTGCCGTCCACGGCGTCCTGGAGATCGTCGGCATCGGGGTCGGTGAGACGGTCGTCGTCCAGGGGAGCGGCCCCGTCGGGCTGGCGGCGGCGATGTACGCGCAGCTTGCCGGCGCAGCACGAACGATCATCGTGGGCGGCCCGGCGAGCCGCCTGGCTGTCGCGCGGGAGATCGGCGTCGGCGACCTCCACATCGACATCTTCGCCACCCCGGACCCCGCGGAGCGCACGCGGCAGGTCCTGGCCGCCACCCCTGGCGGCCGGGGCGCGGATGTCGTGCTCGAGTGCGCCGGGGTGCCGAGCGCGGTTCCGGAAGGCTTCGAGCTTGTGCGCCGCAACGGCCGCTACCTCGTCCTCGGGCAGTACACCGATCGGGGCGCGGTGCCGATCAATCCCCACGTCATCACGCGCAAACAGCTCAAGGTCTACGGCTCCTGGGCCTTTTCCGAGCCTGAGTACGCCCGCTACGTCGCCACCCTGCCGCAGCTCGCCGCGCGGTTCGACTTGAGTCGCCTGGTGACCCGCTATCCCCTGGCCGAGGCGAACCGGGCGCTGTCGGATATGGCAAGCGGGTCGGTGATGAAGGCGGTGCTGGAGCCGGAGGCCCGGACGACGGCGTAACGGCTTCCACGCGAACGGCCCTGCCAGCGACCGCATGTCCGGCGCCGGAAGCAGGGTGTGCGCGGAGCGTGTCCGGCAGACCCCAAGCGACGGCTATCCGCCGGTCGTGCCCGCTGGGAACTGACCGTCCCGCTCGTAGCGGCGGCGCTGCAACTCCCAGTTTTCCCAATTCTGGAACATGTCCGGCACCCGTGGCAGGGTTTCGAAGACCGCGCGCGTCGCGGCGGCGGCGGCGGCCATATCCTCCGCGGGCACCTGGCCCGTCGCCCCGCCGGCATTCTCTTCGATCTCCGCCACCGTGCGCGCGCCAACCAGCGCGGTGCTCACCCCCGGCCTCCCCAGCAGCCAGGCAATCGCCAGTTGCGGCACCGTCAGACCCGCCCGGGCAGCGATCGGCCGCAGCGCCTGCACGGCAGCGAGACAGCGCTCGTACACCCCTGGCTGGAAGAGGACGGTCGTCGGGCGTTTGTCGCCCTCGGCGAACGTCGTTGCCGACGTGAGGTTGCCGGTCAGCAACCCCTGCGCCAATGCGCTGTAGGCCATGATGCCGATGCCATGCTCCTGACAGTAGGGAAGCTGGTCCCCCTCGATGAAGCGCCAGAAAATGTTGTAGGGTGGTTGCAACACGTCGATCCGACCGAACTCGCTGGCCGCCCGCATCTCGTCCGAAGTGAAGTTCGACACGCCGATGGCGCGGATGCGCCCGCCAGCGCGCAGCCGTTCCAGCGTCTCCATCGCCGGCCCGATAGGGAGGTCAATGTTTGGCCAGTGGAGGAAGTAGACGTCGATGTACTCGGTCTGCAGGCGCCGGCAAGAGGCGTCGAACGCGGTTTCGATCTGATCGGGCGCAAAATGATCGGGCGCCACCTTATCGGCAATGACCGCCTGTTCACGCCGGCCCACGAGGGCCCGTCCCAGCACCTCCTCGGCATGCCCCGCGGCATACCCCTCGGCCGTGTCGAACAGGTTCACGCCCAGATCGAGCGCCCGGTGGATCGTGCGCACGCTTTCATCGTCGTCCGTACCGCCCCACCACTCGCCGCCCATCGGCCAGGTGCCCAGCCCGACGACCGACACCGTCACCCCGCTCTGCCCCAATGCCCGTCTTTCCATGATGTGCCGGTCCCCCCTGCTGACGTCGATCTGTCGCGGCGCACGCCCTCCCGGCCGAACGCCGGATAGTGCCGTCTACCGCTACCCTGCCGTTGCTGCCGATATCAGTCCTTCACCCCGCCGACGGTCAACCCCTTGATCAGATAGCGTTGCGCGAAAAAGACGAAGAGCAATGTCGGGATGAACATGATCATCCCCGCGGCGGTCATCGAGCCCCAGTCCACGCCGTATTCGAGGACGAATTTCGTCAGCCCCAAGGGGAGCATCTCGGTCTCGGTGCGCGTCGAGAGCACGAGCGTCACCAACAGGTCGTTCCAGGTCCAGAGGAACGCTAGCACGGCGGTCGCCGCCAGCCCCGGCTGAATCAGAGGCAGGGCAATCTGCAGCAGGACGCGGAGCGTGGAGCCGCCGTCCACGCGCGCGGAGTCGTCCAGCTCCCGCGGCACGTCGAGGAAGAAGTTGCGCAGGAGCCAGATCGTCACCGGCAGCTTGAAGGCGGTGTGCGCGACGATGAGCCCCGTGAACGTGCCCAGGAGGCGAAACTGCTCGAACAGCATGAAGAGCGGCACGATGGCGGCGATGGGAGGGATCATCCGAAAGAAGATGATGCCCCCGTACATCGCCTTGCCGCCGAAGAAGCTGTACCGCGCCATGGCATACGCGGCCGGCACCCCGAGAACCAGATTCGTCACGACAACGGCGAGGCTGATGAGGGTGGTCGTCCTCAGATAGGTCGCCATGTCGTACCGCTCGAACACCGTAACGTAGTTCTGAAGCGTCGGGCTGCGCGGAAAGAGATTGAGCCGCACCGAGGTGATCTCGATGGGCGGCCGAATCGAGGTGATGCCGAGCCAGACGATCGGCGCCAGCATGACCACCACCACGGCGACCACCGCCACGTAGACGGCGCCCGCGCCGAGGCGCTTTTTCCAGATGCCTCGGCGCTGGAAGGCGGGAACTTGCGCAACGCTCAAGCTGGACACGCGTCCTCCCCCATTGCTATGCCCGCGCTTGCCGATCGGGCCGCCGGTAGAAGAGGGGGATCAGGAAGAGCAGCGTCAGGGCCAGCGTGACGTAGGAAAGCGCGCTGGCGAAGCCGAAGCGACCGCTGCTGAATGCCGCCCGGTAGATATAGAACGGAAGCAGCTCCGTGGCGTGCCCGGGACCGCCGAAGGTCATGATGTAGATCGTGTCGAACGTGCGGAAGAGGTCGATGACCCGCAAGGAGACCGCCACGACGATGATGGGACGCAAGAGCGGCAGCGTGATGTGCTGGAAGCGTTGCCAGGCGGACGCCCCATCGACGGTAGCTGCCTCGAACGGCGCGACGGGCAGCGACTCCAGACCGGCGAGCAGCAGCAGCATCATGAACGGAATCCCTTGCCAGATGGTGGCGATCACGATCACGGCCCGGGCCAGGTTCGCGTCCGCCAGCCACGCGTACGGCTGGAGCCCCATCTGGATGAGCAGTTGATTCGCCAGGCCGAAGCGGTCGTTGAAGATCCAGCGAAAGTTGAATCCCGCGAGAACCGGGGCCGTCAGCATGGGCAGGAGGAGCAGCGTCCGGGCCAGGCTCCGTCCGATGAACCGCCTCGCCAGCAAGAGCGCGAGCGCCATCCCGATCACGAACTCGAGGCCGATGCAGACGGCGGTGAAGGCGATGTTCTGCGCAAAGATGAACTGCGAGGAGGAGCTCGTGAACGCCTCCGCATAGTTGCGCAGCCCAATGAACGGATGCTCGACCGAGGTGATGGTCCAGTCGAAGAAGCTGATCCACATGGAGTAGGCCAGCGGATAGATGAGGACCGCGCACATCGTTGCCAGTGCCGGCAGGATCAACCAGTACTGGATGTATCGTTCGCCCCAACCGCGGCGACGGTGATGGGTGATGGGTGATGGGTGATGGATGGTCGGGACGAGAGACGGAGAAGGGACGACGGAAGACGAGGGACGGACGGAGGAGGACAAGACGCGCCTCTTACCGGCCTCTAGCGTCCGTTGCGCACCTCGACTCCCTGACTCCTCGACTCTTCGGCCCGATCCATCACCCATCACCCGTCACCCGTCGCCCGTGGCCCGTCGCCCTAGATGAGGCCGTCCCGCTTGAAGACCTCGGTCGCCTGCTCCGCCGCGAAGTCAAGCGCCTCCTGCGGCTCCTTCTGCCGGGAGAGGACCTTCTCGATCTCACCCCAAAGGATCGGCTGGATTTCGGCGAACTGGGCAAACAGCGGCCACGTATAGCCGTCCTTTGCTTCCTCCAGCGAGATTTCGAGGTTCTGCTTGACGATGCCTTCGGCGGTTTCCTTGGCCTGCTCCAGCGCTGCCACTTGTGCCGGGCGCCAGCCGCCCGCGTTGAAGAACGCCAGCAACTGCTCTGCTGACGTTACGAACTTCACGTATTCCCAGGCGGCATCCTGCTTCTCCGAATAGAGGTTGATGCCCCGGGCATGACAGATGGCCGTCGTCCGTGACGTCTTGTTTCGGGTCAGCGGTGCGACAGAGTACTTTCCGATGATCGCGGACTGCTGGGGATCCTCCATCGCCGAGGGATCCCATTGCTTGCTCATCGCCCCCTGGCCCGCCGCGAAGAGTTGGGCGTTCTCCTCCCAGCCGTAGGAGGGCGTACCCTCGGGGCAGACCTTGTACTCCCAGATGAGGTCACGCATCCACGTCAGCGCCTCGACGCCCGCGGGCTGGTTCCAGGCGGGGGTGGACGGCTCAAGCCCCTTTTCCAGGAAGTCGCCGCCGTTTTCCCACAGGCGGTCGCTGTATTCGCGCAGGACCGGGTCGCCCTTGCCAACCGTGATGAAGCCATAGACGTCCGGCGGGGCATTGACCTTTTGCGCCGTCGCCACGAATTCGTCCCAGGTCGCGGGCGGCGCCTCGATCCCCGCCGCCGAGAAGAGGTCCGTGCGATAGAACAGCGTCCGCAGGTCGAAGGTGAAGGGGATCGCCAGGAGTTTGCCGTCCACCGAGAGGGCATCGAACGAGCCGCTGACGTAATCCTCGGCGTTGATGTCGTTACTCGCGGCAAGCTCGTTCAGGGGGACCATGCCCTCCCCAAACTTGCCGATCTGCGCGTAGTGCGTGCCGAAAACATCGACCTCGCCGCTCTTGGCCGCGACGAGCGTCGTCTGCCGGTCCATCGCCTTTTCAAAGGGCAGGAACTGCATGTCGACCTGGATGCCGGTGGCATCGGTGAAGGCCGCGGACTGATCCCGCATGAATCCGTCGCCGACCGCCTGGAACGACGGGACGAGAACCGAGATCGTCGCCCCCTCCTGAAAAGCCGATGTCCGCGAGAAGTGGTACGGCGCCACGCCCGAAGCAAGTACGCGCTCGATGCCGCCAACGGAGACTATTGCCGATCCCGCGAGGGCCGCGTGCAACAGCGTGCGCCGGTTCACTGACGCCGATCGTTTCACTGCACTCATTGCCATCTCCTGGGTTTTCCTTTGCCCACGCTACGGTGATTCGCCACGACCGTGTATCGCTTGCCCGAGAGCACCTCCCCCCTCGCATCGCCGGAGAGGCGATCGTGGTCGCGTGTGGGCGAGTTGGCCCGACTGGCCGGCGCCGGAGGATGGCCGTTGGCGCGACGTTCATGGTCGTCCCATGAGGTCCTGGGCGATACGGCCGGGGCATGCCCCGGGTTCGCGGCTCGATGCGCGCCACCTCGGCGGGCTGGCGGTGTCGCCATGCCTCTTCGCCGTGGAGCCGATTCCGATGCCACCCCCCGCGTGCGGGGCCCCAGGCCGGTCAACGGGCAACCCTCCAACTCTGGTCGTAGACCCATGGTGACGATGTCATTGCGCTTTGTCAACAGGGAACCACGCCGCGCGACGATCCTCATGGATACGCGGGCTGGCGGAATCCACGGAGCGACGTGGGTGGCCACGAGTTATCGGAGGAAGCGAGGCGCGGAGGCGTGGAGGCGTGGAGGCACGGGCTATTGATGCCTACCGGGGAGATGCCACGGCCGCCGGGAGGTAGCTCCGCACCGTTCGCTCGGCCTCGCCGCAACTCTTACCAATGCACAGGCTCGCCGGGAACTCGCGGTCCCGTTGCGCGGTCGTCCCGGCTCGCAATTCCTCCAGGACCATGTCGACCGCTGCTCCCCCCATGGCGTACCCCGGTTGCTCGACGTACGTAAAGCGCGGACGAAAGAAGGCCGGCAGCACCGGGTCATCCACACAGCAGACCGAAATGTCGGCAGGGATCGCTTTTCCCTGCGCCGCGAGCTCGTCGAGCACCCCGTGGAGCACCTGCGCGCTGCCGGCGATGATGGCGTCGGGCGGGACGGCCGACACCATGAGCGCGCGGACCGCGGAAACGCCGCTCTCCGCGCGGTAGTTCCCGTGGATCACCAGCTCCTCGGCCTCGGATCGACCCGCTTCGCGCTGCGCTAGCCGGAATCCCTCCAGCCGGTTGAGCCATGTGGGCACCTCTGGCATTCCACCGGCAATCGCGATCCGCTCGTGGCCGAGGGCGAACAAATGCCGGCAGAGATCCCGCGTCGCGGTCGCCGTGTTGCAGGACACGAGCCTGGCGGCAAGATCGGGCGGCCGCCGGTCCAGCAGGACGAGTGGCACGTTTCGCGGGAGCGTGGGAATGTGCGCCGCGGTGGTCGTGGGGGTTGGCACCAGAATGATGCCGTCCACCCGATGCTCGGCCATGACTTGCAGGTACCTGGCCTCGAGCGATGCGTCGTCGTCGGAGTTCCCGAGCACGATCGTCATGCCCGCTGCTTGCGCCGCGTCCTCCGCCCCGCGGGCCATGGCGGAGAAGAGCGGGTTCTTCATGTCGGTGTTGATGAACGCCAGCAACCCACTGCGCGCCTGCCTCAGGCTGCGGGCGACCGCGTTGGGCACATAGTTGAGCTCGCCGGCGGCGCGGAGAACGCGTTGCCGCGTTTCCGGTCGGACGCTGGTCGAATCCCGGAAGACCCGGGACACCGTAATGGGACTGACGCCGGCCGCCCTGGCTACGTCCTGCATGGTAGCCATGGCTGCCTCGCCCCCTCGCCGCACGGAATTGAAGCATGTTCAACAACACTACCACAGTCCCGACAGCCCATTCGTGGGCCGCCTATCGATTGCGCGGCTGAAGGTTGGCAACGTTATCATTGGCGGCGCCATCATCCCATGGGAGCAGGGGGACAACGCTCCCGGCAAATGGGGAGTGCGCTGCCGATTTCGAACCTGGCGCGAAATCGGCTCCGTATCCGGGGCCAGCCGGGCGCCGCGAATACCGCGATGATATGAGGCGGGATCGGCGAAGCCGGTCGAGGAGGAGCCGTGCACGCGTCCGAACATGCCTGGGTCGACGACTACCTGGATCGCGTGCTGGCGCTGTGGCGGCAGCACGCGGACACGCCGAATGGACTGTTCAACCCGTATCTCGACCGCCAGTGGCGCCACCATGTCGATGGCCCGCGAACGCTCGTCACCCAGTGTCGGCTGATCTACAACTTCGCTCGCGCGTCCGAGCGGAGCGGCGACCCGTCGTACGCCGAGCTCGCGCACCGCGGCATCGATGCCCTGATCCGCAACTTCCGCGATGCCGATGCCCAGGGGTGGATCTGGTCTTGCGGGGCCGATGGCCGTGTCGAGAGCGACACTCACGATGCCTACGGCCACGCCTTCGTCATCCTGGCCCTGGCGACGGCGGCGGCCGCGTTCCAGGACCAGCGGTACCGCGATCTGGCGCTGCACACCTGGGAGTTCATGCAGCGGCGCTTCCGCGATCAGCACGGCGGGCTGATCTGGCACATCGGCCGCGATGGCCAGGTTCTGGACGACGGACGCTCGCAGAACCCACTGATGCACACCTTCGAGGCCCTGCTCGCCCTCGCGCCGCTGGACGAGAGCGGTGCGGCGCGTGGGGATGCGGCCCAAATCTGGGACTTTCTCAAGGCCCGCATGCCCGCTGCCGGCTGCTTGCCGGAATGGTACGACGCTGGCTGGGAGCCATTGGAAACCGGCGAGCGCGCGGTCATCGAGATCGGGCACGCCTTCGAGTGGGCATTTCTCCTTTCCGAGGCGCAGGCGCTCTTCCCGCAGGAGGACCTGCTCGAGCAGGGACGGCAACTTCTGGCGTACGGCGTGCACCACGGCTACGACCCGGTCGAGGGTGGCATCTTTTCCCAGGTCGACGTCGCGGGTCACCCGCGCGGGGCACGCAAGGGGTGGTGGGAGCAGTGCGAAGCGATCCGGGCGATGCAGCGTTACGTGGCGCGCCACGACGCTGCCGAGATCGTCGCGCCGCTTCGCCACAGCATTTCGTTTGCCCGGCAGCACTTCGTGGACGACGAGTACGGCGGCTGGTACCTGAGCCCGCCCGGCGCGGGTGGGGAGCCATCACTGGTCAAGGGCACTGTTTACAAGCTCGACTACCACGTGGTGAACATGTGCCGGGAGCTCCTGGCTGGCTGATGGGTGCAGGTCGCATCGAAGCGATGGGAAGGAGAGATCCATGCGCGTGCTGATCACCGGTGGCAATGGGCGGCTCGGCAGGTGGGTCGGCCGGGAGCTGCGTGACCATGGCCACGACGTCGTCAGCATCGACCGCCATCTGCCTTCGATCCACGAAACCGGCATCCACCATCGGCAGGTGGAGATGGGCGACCTCGGGCAGATCGTCGGCGCGGTGCACGGCTGCGATGCCCTGATTCACCTGGCCGCGATCCCCTCCCCCTACGCGCACCCCGACGAGGTCGTCTTCCTCAACAACGTGGCAGCCACCTACAACGCCCTCCAGGCGGCGATGATTGTTGGCATCGAGCACGCCATCATCGCCTCCAGCGCTTCGGCCTACGGCATGGCCTGGGCGCGGCCGACCTTTCCGCCGCTCTACGCCCCGCTCGACGAGGAGCACCCGCTCATCGTGCGCGATCCCTATGCGCTCTCCAAAGAGACCGACGAGCGCACGGCGGAGATGTTTGCCAGGCGCCGCGGGATGACCATCCTCGCCTACCGCCTGCATTGGATCGCGCAACCGGGCGAGGCGAGGCGGCGGGCGACCGATCCCGATGTCCCGCCCGAACAGGACGCGACGAATCTCTGGGGTTACGTCGACGTGCGCGACGCCGCCCGCGCCTTTCGCATTGGGTTGGATGCCGGCCTGACCGGCTTCACCGCCTTCAACATCACCGCCGGCGATACGCTGCGGCCCGAGCCGACCGAAGACCTGATCCGAACCCTCCTCCCCACGACCGAGCTGCGCGGCCCGCTTCCGGGCAACGCTTCGGCATGGTCCACCACCCGCGCTCGCGACCTTCTCGGCTATGTTCCCGCGCACAGTTGGCGGGATGAGGGCGAAACTCCAGCTGAAACGGGTTCGATCGTTTCTCCGCGCTCGGCGTGACCGCCAGGATCGATGCGTGCCGTCGTATCATCCAGCATTCAGGATGCGGGATGAGTGTTGCCAACGCTTCTCGTCCGCGTCTGCCCATTGGTGTACGCTGTGAGGAATGATCGTGTCCTCTCATCGGTGACACGGGAATGAGCTCGCCAGTGATCCGCTCTCTCACAGAACTCCGTGGTGATGCGCTCCCCCCCTCCGCTCCCCAGGGGACAGAGCGCGCTCCCCACTTCGACCCCTCCGCGCCGATCCTCGACGCCATCGACCTCCTTGCCGACGGCTACTACGAGATGGACGAAGAGTTCCGCTATCGCCGCATCAACGCCGCAGGCCTCCAGATCGTGGGGAAATCCCGCGAGGAGATCCTCGGCAAGCGCGTGCTGGACGTCTTCCCGGATGTCGCCGAGGCTGCCATTCACCTGGCCACGACCCGCGTCATGGAGCGGCGTGAGGCCGAAATCGTCGAAACCTATTATCCCCCTCACCAGCGGTGGTACACCAACAGGATTTACCCGGTCGATGGCGGGATCGCGGTTTTCTCGCAGGACATCACCGAACAGAAGCTGCTCGAGCAGAACCTCGCCTTCCTTGCCGAAGCGAGCAAGATCCTCTCGTCCTCGCTCGACTACGAGCACACCTTGCGCGGTGTCGCCCAGCTTGCCGTGCCCCACTTTGCCGACTGGTGCGCGGTGGACATGATGACGGGCCCCAACGCCACCGATCTGCTCGCCATTGCCCACATCGACCCCGCCAAGATTCACTGGGCCGAGGAATTGCGGCGGCAAGAACCGGTTGATCTGGACCAGCCGGGCGGGTTGGGCCATGTGCTCCGTACGTGCCGTTCCGCTTTTTACCCCGAGATCACCGACGCGCTGTTGATCGCCACCAGCAAAGATGAGCGTGCCCTCGAGATCGCTCGCCAGATCGGCTTCAGCTCGGCAATGATCGTGCCCCTCATTATTCGCGAAACGCCAATCGGGGCGATGTCCTTCGTGTCCGCGGAATCCGGGCGGCACTTCACGCCGGCCGACCTGCGCATGGCCGAGGAACTGGCGAGCCGCGCCGCCCTGGCGGTCGAGAACAGCCGGCTCTATGGCGAATCGCAACAGGCCGTGGCCCTGCGCGACGACTTCATCTCCGCCGCCTCGCACGAACTGAAGACGCCGGTGACGAGTTTGAAGATCTACACGGAAATGCTGCTGCGTCAGGCCGATCAGCGTGGCGACGACAAGTCCAGCCGCCATCTGGGCACGATGAACGCGCAGATCGAACGACTTACCGTGCTCATCAGCGATCTTCTCGATGTCTCCAAGATCGAAGCCGGCAGGTTGGAGCTGCGGCAGGAGATGTTCGATCCGCGGCGACTCGTCGAGGAGGTGGTCGAGACCATCCAGGCGACGACCACCCATTGCATCGAGATGACCGGGCACGCGGACCGGCCCGTTGTCGGCGACTGGGAGCGGCTCGGTCAGGTCTTTACCAATCTCCTGACCAACGCCGTCAAGTATTCGCCCCGGGCGGACCGCATCGTGGTGCGTGTCGGGGAGGACCCAGAATCCGTGACGGTGGAAGTCGAAGATTTCGGCATCGGGATGGACGCAGAGCATCTGGAAAAGGTGTTCGACCGGTTCTATCGCGTCTCGAGCACGGATGAGAAGACCTTTCCGGGCTTGGGCATGGGACTTTTCATCTCGCACGAGATCGTTCGCCGTCATGGCGGCTCATTGGGCGTGACCAGCGAAAAAGGGCGCGGCTCGGTCTTCCGCGTCGTCCTGCCCGCCCCTGCCCCGCTCGACACCGGCACGGCCCCGGAAGTCACCCCATGACCGTCGCTCAGCCTTCAATCCTGGTCGTCGACGACGATCCAGGCATCCTCGATGCCTTGCGCTTCCTTCTGGAGGATACGGGCTACCTCGTGCTGACGAACGAGAACGGCGACGATGTCGAAGCGCTGCGGGACGAAAACGGCGGCTTGCCGGATCTCATCGTCCTCAACGTGCTCCTCTCCGGCAAGGACGGCCGCACGATCTGCCGCGCGCTCAAAAGCCATGCTTCGACACGGCACATCCCGATCGTGATGATTTCGGCCCATCCCGATGCCGAGCGCTCGGTCAAGGAGGTCGGGGCCGATGCGTTCGTGGCCAAGCCGTTCGCCATCGATGACCTGCTCGCCACGATCGCCGGCTTGCTGGCGGCCCGCCGCGACCGCTAGTCCGGGAGATACCCCACTCGGGCCTGTTCTTTTGTCTCGCATACGCATGCGGGTCCAGAATCCCTTATGACGTGGCCGTCTACAATGCGTGGCCGGTGCCATCGTCGCGGCGGGTGCCCGTCACCCGTACAACCGGGTCCCTGGAGGGATGGATCGTGGATTCCCTGAACATCGGCCTGCTCACCCGGCTCTGCGCCACGCCGGGGATCGCCGGCCGCGAAGATCACCTGCGAGCCGTCGTCGGCGACGAGCTGCGGCCACTTGTCGACGACCTTGGCGTCGATGCCTTGGGCAACCTGGTGGGAACCAAACGCGGCAATGGGCCGCGGGTGATGATCGCCGCGCATATGGACGAGATCGGCTTCTTCGTCTCCCATATTGACGACCATGGCTTTCTCCGCCTGCAACCGGTCGGCGGCTTCGACGCCCGCACCCTGATTGCCCAACGTGTCCTCGTGCAGGGATTCGCCGGAGCGGTCTTGCCAGGGACCATCCAGCCAGCGGCCAAGCCGATCCACCTGCTCGAACGCGACGAGATCAAGGCCGCCAAGCTGGACGAGTTGTTCGTCGATGTCGGACTGCCGGTTGAGCGCGTTCGGGCCGAGATCGAAGTCGGCGACATGGTGACCATCGACCGCGAGATTGTCGGGGCTGGCGACACGGTCATGGGCAAGGCGCTTGACGACCGGGTCGGCGTCTTCGTCATGATTGAGGCGCTGCGGGCGATGGGCAAGTCGCGGGCCGAAATCGTCGCCGTGGCCACCACCCAGGAGGAGGTGGGCTTACGCGGCGCCGAGACCGCCGCGTTTGCGATCGAGCCGGAGATCGCCATCGCCCTCGATGTCACCCTCGCTCTCGACATCCCGGGTCTGCCGCCGGAGCTGGCCGTCACCCGCCTCGGCGGCGGGGTGGCCCTCAAGATCATGGATTCGTCCCACATCGCCAACCCCGCCCTGTTGCGCCATCTGCGCGATCTGGCCGAGGCCAACGCGATCCCGTATCAACTGGAGCTGCTCCCCCGCGGCGGCACCGACGCGGGCTCGATGCAACTGGCGCGCGGCGGCGCCCCAGCGATCACCCTCTCGATTCCAACACGCTATGTCCACACCGCCAACGAAACGGCCAGCCAGGCCGACATCGCCGCTGCCATCGCCCTGCTGGCCCGCTTCCTGGAGGACGCCGGCTCCCGTTCCTACGGCTACGGGGTGTAGGCTGGTCGTGAGTGTTCAGGCCCGCCGCCCTCGGCGTCGGTAGCGGATTGGTGAGGGAGGGGCGTGGTTCTTCCGCCGGACTGCTTCGCTGGTTCTTGACTCGGCAAAATGGTGGAGGTAGACTCGGGATTGAGGATATGAAATATGGTTTCAACATCTGAAAATAACATTGTGAGCAAGCGCGCGGTCCCATCGACCACCATTCGCTCGGTTGATAAAGTCGTCGATATTCTCGAGGTGTTAGGGCGGGAAAGCCGGGGATTGCCGCTTGGTGAGTTGGCGCGGCGGCTCGACCTCAACGCCAGCACCGCGCACCATCTGTTAGCGACGCTCAAGGCCCGCGGCCTCGTGGTGCAGGACGACCGCACGAAGGCCTACCGCATTGGCTATCGACTGGTGGCGCTCGTCAATCATTTTCTCGCGGACACCGATCTGTATTCAGCCGGCATTGGCCCGGTTGAGGAGCTACGCGACCTCGCCGGAGAGACGTCCTATCTCACGGTCTTTCAGGGCCACGACGTGGCGGTGATCATCTCCCTGACGGGAGGCCGGCCGATTCAGGCGCGGCGCATGCAGCGCGCCAACCAGGCGAATCTGCATTCGACCGCCACCGGCAAGCTCCTGCTCGCCTCCCGCCCGGAAGCCGAAGCGGCCACGCTGTTGGCGAGCCAGAAGCTGGCGCCGTTCACCCCGCGGACGATCACGGATACCGGAGTGCTCATGGCGGCCCTGGCGCAAATCCGGCAGCAGGGGTATGCACTCGACAGCGAGGAGGACTATGTCGGCCTGGAGTGCATTGCCGCCCCGGTCTACGATGCCGCGGGAGAGACCGTCGCATCCGTCAGCATTTCCTACCCCGCCGCATCGCCGGAGCGGACTCAGGGGCTGATCGGGCTCGTCCGCGCAGCGGCAACGAAGATTTCGGCGAATCTCGGCGCCGGTCCCCGTCGCACAACGCTCTGATCTGACACGATGACCGCGTGATCGCTACCCCCTCGCGATCATGCAACAAACGTTCCCCTACACCGTTCGCCAGCGCGGATTCCATGGTCCGCGGCGAGGCCGATCCTGACCGCGCGTCCGTCGCCTCGCTCCTGGCCACGAAGCGCCGGGCGTCACTGCTTTTCCGGCCCATGTATGGCTCTTCCGATAGGCTGCTCGTGAAGACCATTCCCCCCCCTTGATTCCTGGGCATGCCCTGTTAGAATAACCACAACACGGTCATGAAAGGCATTTTCACATCATGAAACTCACGATGTGCTGTGCTTGTCGAGTTCGCTCATTCAAGGTTCAAGGGTGCGCTGGCCTCGCGGTTGATTCCTGGGCGGCACGGATTGCTTCCCGCGCACAGCCCCGGAGCTGGTGATGAACGATCTGGTCATTGGCCGGCCGGGGGCTCATCCGGCAGCGCCGCCCAGTGCCGTCGCGCGGACACGGACCGGGGCGTTTCGTGGCTTGCGTCGAGAGGAGACGCTGACCGGCTATCTTTTCTTGCTGCCGAACCTGATCGGCTTCCTCATCTTCAGTTTGATCCCGATCGTGGCCACCTTTGGCCTGACACTCACCAACTGGAACCTGATCGGGGAGCGCGCCTTCGTCGGCCTCGACAACTACGCCAAGCTGCTTTCGGACAAACTGGTCTGGCAGACGTTGCGCAACACCGTCACCTACACCCTGGGCGCTGTGCCCGCCGGGGTCTTCATTGCCTTCTGGCTGGCCCTGCCCCTGAACCGCAAGATGCGCGGCGTCGTCTTCTTCCGCACGGTCTTCTTCCTGCCGCATGTGACCTTGACCGTCGCCGTCGCCATCGTCTGGGCCTGGATCTATCACCCGGAGATGGGCCTGGTGAACTACGGGCTGGGACTGATCGGCATCGACGGCCCGCGCTGGCTGCAGAGCACCACCTGGGCGATGCCGGCCATCATCATCATGAGCAACTGGAAGGGAATCGGCTACGCCATGCTCATCTTCCTGGCCGGCTTGCAGGCCATTCCGCAAGATCTGCTGGAGGCGGCAACCATCGATGGGGCCTCGTCATTCCAGCGCCTGCGGCACATCGTGGTTCCGCTTCTGGCCCCAACCACGTTCTTCATTCTGGTCACCTCATTTATCGGCGCCATGCAGGCCTTCGACCAGTTCTACGTGATGACGGGGGGCGGCCCGGCGTACTCCACCACCACGCTGGTCATGTACATCTTCCAGAACGGGTTCGAGTGGTTCCAGATGGGCTACGCCGCGACCGTGGCCGTCGTCCTCTTCGCCTGCATCTTCGCGATCACCGCGGTGCAGTGGAAGCTGGCGAAGTCGTGGGCCTATGGCCACGAGGGTGAGGCATGAGTGACCTGACGAGTGGGACAGAGCAGGCCGCGCCGGAGCCTGACTCCGGGCTGACCATGACGCGGCAACGGCGCATCGGCGATGGCATGGCCTGGGTGGCGCTGACGCTGCTCGGCATCGTCTGGATGGCGCCGTTCCTCTGGATGGTCTCGACCTCGTTCAAGGGGTTGGATGAGGTCTATGCCTTCCCGCCCCGCTTCATCCCTGAGGTCATTCGCTGGTCGAACTACCTGGAGGCGTGGCAGGCTGTCCCCTTTGGCCGCTTCTTCTTCAACAGTTTCTTCGTGGCGGTGGCCACTACGACCGCCGTGATCGTGACCTCTTCGATGGCTGGCTATTCCTTCGCGCGGCTGCGCTATCCCGGCCGCGACCTGATCTTCCTCGCCTACCTGGGCACGATCATGATCCCATTCCCGGTCCTGATCATCCCCCTCTTCATCCTGATGCGGCAGATTGGCCTGGTCGACACGCTCCCCGGCCTGATCCTGCCAGCCGCCTTCACCGCCTGGGGCACCTTCCTGATGCGCCAGTTCATGCTCTCCATCCCCCGCGAGATCGAGGAGGCGGCGCGCATGGATGGCGCCAGTTTCTGGCGCATCTACGCGCAGATCATCATGCCCCTCAGCCGCCCCGTTGTCGCCACGCTCGGCATCTTCACCTTTCTCGCGAGCTGGAACGAGTTTCTCTGGCCCCTGATCATGATCAGCTCGGTCGAGAACAAGACCCTGCCGCTGGGTCTGACCATGTTCCAGGCGCAAATCCCGATCAAGACCCCCTGGCAACTGGTGATGGCCGCCGCCACCTTCTCGGTGCTGCCGGTCCTGATCGTCTTCGTGCTCGGGCAGAAGTACTACGTCCGGGGCATCGCCACCACCGGACTGAAGGGGTGAGTCGTGAGTCGTGAGTCGTACGCCGATAGCTCATAGCTGAAAGCTGATAGCCGATAGCCGATAGCCGATAGCCGATAGCCGATAGCCGATAGCTCGTTGCGTGAAAGGGGAGTGGATGCGCTAGCCAGACATCGAGTCTGAACCTGGAATCGGTCTGATGATCTCACGTGCCGGCGATGCCAATGCCGACGCAACAACTGTTTGTTGCCTCTTTGGCCTGGATGGCCACGATCGACGCGAAGGAGCGAACACGCGATGATGCCCCAGAATCCGCACTCTTCTCGCCGCGCCATCAATCGCCGACGCCTGATGCAGGCGGGAGCCCTGGCCGGCGCCGGCCTGCTGCTGCCCCGGCAATTCGCCGGTAGTGCCGCCAGCCAGTCCGACCTCACCGGAACCTTCCGCGCCATAAGCTGGGAAGGCGAGGCCGAGATGCGCAAGTGGCTGCTGCACATGAACACGTTCTTTGACGCCAACTATCCCGACCTGGAGTTGCAGATCGACTACGGCATCTCCTGGGAGGAGTACTGGACCAAGCTGCAAACCACCATCGCCGGTGGGGCGCCGCTCGACCTGTGCTGGATGCACGATTCGCGCTGTTCGTCGTACGCCGCCCTCGGCATGCTGATGCCGCTCGACGAGTTCATTGCCGAATCGGCCCCGGAGGGGTGGCCGGGCGACTTCTATCAGTCGCAGGTCGATGCCTTCAAGTTCAACGGCGTGCAGTACGGCATCCCCTATGACTGGGCCTCCGGCGGCTTCTACATCAATCTCGATGTGCTCGATCGCGCTGGGGTGGAGGTTCCGACCGCGGAGACGACGTTCGAGCAGCTGCTGGACATGGGGATCAAGATCAAGGAGACGGCGGAGAACCCGGATGAGCAGTGGGGCTTCGTGCTTCCGACCGCGGCAAACACCACGGAATGGATTGTGAAGAGCTTCGGCGGTGAGCAGGTGACGGCAGATCCACTGACCTCGCACTTCAACGACCCCAATACGATCGCCGCCTACCAGTATCTCTACGACGCGCTGCACGTGCATCAGGTGATGGTCTATCCCGAGGCGCTGGAAACGATGGGCATGGCCGGGCCGGTCGCCTTCGCCAGCGGGCGCACCGGGATCAACTATTCGCTGAACGACGAGGCGTTCGTCTTCGGCGAGGTGGTCGGCGAGGACGTCGCCTGGACGATGGCCCCCACGCCGGCCGGCTCTGGTGGCCGCTTCCAGTTCGTTGGTGGGTCAGCCTTCTCGATCCCGGTCAACGCGGCCTTCCCGGAGGTCTCCTACGAGTGCCTCAAGTTCACCGCCACCGATCCCGCCAATGCCCCAATCACGGCCGAGATGGGCTCCATGTTCGTCTCGCGCATGGCGTTCTGGGAAGACGCGTTGCCCGATCCCGAGCAGGCCGATCCAGAGGTGTATAAGGAGGTCTTCTACACCCTCGGCGCCAAGGATGGCGTGGCCCCGCTCTATTTCCCCGGCTACCAGCAGTGGGAGTCCACGATCTACAAGAAGAACATGGACCAGCTCTGGGCCAACGCGAGCTCCGATGTCGCGGGGATTTGTCAGCAGGTGCATGAGGAAACGCAGGCATTCCTGGACGGCATTGAGATGTAGGAGAAACCCTCACCCCAACCCCTCTCCCTGTGCGCAGGGAGAGGGGCTCACGACCACTTGGAGATCAGGAATCTGGAACATCTCTCCCCTGACCATGCCGAATTCGGATGATCGCTTCCTGTCGCCACTTTCGTACTCCCTCTCCCCGCGCACGGGGAGAGTGTTGGGGTGAGGGGAACATTCGTTGAAGGGAGAAATCGTGAGGCTCGGAGTCTCTGGCCAGCTCATGTCAGGCACGCATTCGTTGGCCCAGATCGTCGATGTGCTGCAATCGCTCGATGTCGATGCCATCGAGCTCTGGCCGCGTAATGTGCCCGGGGGCGAAGGACCGGAAGAGTCGCAGCGGTATGAGAAGAAGGACATCGCAGGCACGCGGCGCCTCTTGCAGGATCGCGGCATGGACGTGGCCTGCATCACGCTGGGCTTCGGCATTTTGCGCAAGTGTGAGGAAGCGGGCGCCGCGTATGGAACCGGGGCCTTGAAGGGCGCGGTGGACGCGGCGGCGGCTCTTGGCGCGCCGATCGTCAACTGCTACCTCGCCGGCATCTCGCCGGAGTTGTTCGTGGCGGCGGCGCAACCGGCGGCGGAGTATGCCGGAACGGCGGGAGTGACCATTGTCCTGGAGAACGAGGCGCACGATGACTCCGGCCCAGCCGCGAGCGTGCGCGCCATTGTCGAGGCGATCGGCTCGCCGCACTTCGGCACGCAGTACGACCCCTGCAACTACTACCACGCCAACGAGGAGCCCTATCCCGCCGCCTATGAGATCGTCAAACCATATGTGCGCTACGTTCACCTCAAGGGCGGCTGCCACTACGACCCGGAGGCCCGGCCGCGCGATCGCAAGGGCGGCACGATGCGTGGCAGCGAGGACCGCTTCATGGGCTACACCTCCATCCCTGATGGCGTGGTCAACGCCGATGGCGTGCTGCGCCGCCTGGCAGAGGACGGCTACACCGGCTTCGTCACGTTGGAGCCGCACGTGAAGCCGGAAGAGGCCCTCGCCTACTACCGGATCGACGTGCCCTACGTGCAGGAGCGCATCCGGGCGCTGCAGGCCGTCACCGCCTGAGCGCCGAGCCAGCCTGAACCAAGGAGCCCTTTGATGAGTGTGACGCTGGGAGTCCTCGGCGACTCTTACCGCCGCCAACTGAGAGAACCACAGGAGCGGCCGAAGATCGACATCATTCTGGAGAAGGTCGCCGCGGTCGCCGATGAGATCGATACGCGCCCGTTCGGCGTCGATTTCGGGGTGGGCGCGCTGCCCAGCAAGGACGCGGCCTACGTCGATGAGCTGCGCGCTCGGCTCGACGACATGCAACTGATTCCGACCGTGATCGTCGGGTCGCTCAATCTCACCGCGGATCGTGACCTGAGCGAACCGCCGCTGGAGTCGGCGATCGCCAATCTGGAGATCGCCCAGAGCCTGGGATCGCCGATCGGCCTCTTCTATTTCGGTTATGGCGGGCGCGTCACACGCGAGGGACGCATCCGGCTGGCGGTGGAGCAGGTGGCCCGTCTGGCCGACGCCGCGGCCGAGCTGGGCATGGTGGTCACCACCGAGAACTATGATTTCTTCACCAGCAACGACTTCCTGGAGATCTTCCAGGGGCTCGATCGGCCCAATGTCGGCCTGCACAACGACACCGGCAACTGGCTGATTCTGGGTGAGGACCCGCTGGAAGCGACCCGCAAGATGGCGCCCTACACCTGGCACGCTCACGTGCGCGACTACGTGCTGGCGGACGGCGTCTTTTCCAGCGTTCCCATCGGGCAGGGCGTGGTCGACCTCCCCCCCATCCTGGATGAACTGGTGCGCGTCGGCGAGAGCCGGGACCGCTTCGTCCTGGCGATGGAGATGGACCTCGATGCCGGAGGCCCGGAGGTTGAGGATGAAGCCGTGCGCGAGTGCGCGCG
>JBBRVX010000083.1:0-19651 GCA_038246475.1 Thermomicrobiales bacterium
GCCAAAGCAGCCAGCGAGACGTAACGAACGCCGCGACTGTGAACGCCGCGCCCGCGACGAACGCGCCCTTGGCGGCGAGGGGCCAGCGCAAAAGCCAACCGCCGATCGCGAGTGACAGAGCCAATCCCAAGGCGACGATCACGAAAGAATCGGCCCACGATAGGATCGATACGGGCGCAGCAATTGTCAGAAATACGTTCATCTTTCGGTGCTCGCCCCGCTGTTCGAGAGGAGCTACGAGTGTAACGCTTCTCGTGACAAGATCGGTGACAGCATTGAGAGCAAAAGTCCATAACACGCTTTAGACACTGTACCGAGGACGGAACCAAGGGGAGAGCACAACGTCGTGCTCAGCGTCCTTTAGGGTGCTTTCGTCTATCCAGCGGGAGGATTTAGCCTCCCGAGGCAATCCAGCGGCGTTCATTCATTCGATGGCGAGCCGAGCCATCAGTTCGCGAATCCTCACTCCTCCCGCAATCGCACATCAAACGCATCGCGCAGCGCGTCTCCAAAGAGGCTCAAGCCAAGGACGATCAGGAAGATGGCCGCGCCGGGGGCCACGACGGTGTTGGGGGCCAGGGTGAGGTAGTTGCGGTTTTCGGCCAGCATAGCCCCCCACTCCGGGCTGGGGGGCTGCGCGCCGAGGCCGAGGAAGCTGAGGCTGGCCGCTTCCAGAATCAGGTAGCCGATGTTGATCGAGAAGGCGACGATGATGTAAGGCGCCACGTTGGGCAGGATGGCGTGGCGCATCAGGTGCATATTGCTGGCCCCCATAGCGCGGCCGGCCTCGACGAACTGCTCGTGCTTGAAGCCCATCACCATGCCTCGGATCAGGCGCACCCAGAAGGGAATGGCGGTGATGGCCACGGCGAGCGTCGCGTTGAAGAGGCCGGGACCGAGCGCGCCGACGATGACAATGGCCAGCAGCAGATACGGGAAGGCCAGCATCACATCGATGACGCGCATGGAGATCGTGTCGAACCAGCCGCCGTAGAAGCCGATGACGATGCCGAGCGTGGCCCCCATGGCCAGGGCAAAGCAGGTCGCCGCGAAGCCGACCGCCAGGGAAGGCCGGCCTCCCCAGATGACCCGGCTGAGGATGTCTCTACCATAGAGATCGGTGCCGAACAGATGTCCCGGCGAGAAGGCGGGACGGAAGGCCAGCTCCAGATGCGTTTCGGCCGGATCGCCGGGGGCGATCAACGGCGCAAGCAGCGCCAGCAGGACGATGGCCAGCACCAGGATGATGCCGGCCAAGCCGACCTTGTCCTGCCAGATCCGGCGCATTGCCCGTTGCCAGACACCACGACTGTTCGTTGCAGCGGATGCGGCGGATGCGGCGGACCCAAGAGTGACGGGGGCCGCGGCGTTCCCGGTGACTCCAGATGCCGACTCCGCGCCGCTGCTCATCGCGGCACTCGTTCCCCCTCTCCCATCGCAATGGGAGAAGGGGGCAGGGGGGTGAGGGTCGTCCGCCGCACGATCGCGTTGTTTTCCAGATGCCGAATCATTCGTGCATTCTCGGATCGATGGCGGCGTGCGCCATGTCGGCGACGACGCTGACCAAGGCGTAGACGGTGGCGATGGCCAGCACGCAGCCCTGCGTCACGGGGAGGTCGCGGGTCAGAATCGAGTCGACCATCAGCGAGCCGATGCCTGGCCAGGAAAAGACGACTTCCACCAGCGCCGTGGCGCTGAGCAGGATGCCGGCCTGCAGGCCAAGCAGGTGGATAATCGGGATCAGCGCGTTCTTGGCGATATGCCCCATGACGACATTCGACTCGGAAAGCCCTTTCGAGCGCGCGGTGCGCACGAAGTCGGCGCCCGTGATCTCCAGGGTGCTGGAGCGGGTCATGCGGGCGACGACGGCGATCGGCGCGGCGGCCAGGGCGATGGCGGGCAGGATGAGGTGCCGGCCGAGATCGACAAGCCCCCCTCCCCCTTGCAATCTGTACATGCCGCTGCTCGGCAGCCAGCCGAGCCGCGTGCCGAAAACATAGGACAACAGCAGTGCCAGAAAGAAGGAGGGGATGGCGATGCCGCTGCTGGCGATGACGATCACCAGGCGGTCGAGCCACGATCCCCGATTGAGCGCGGCCAGAAAGCCGAGGGCCAGCCCGACGACGATGGCCACGCCCAGACTGACCACACCGAGGATGGCGGTGTTGCGAAACTTTTCCATGACGAGATCGGCAACGGGGAGCTGCTGCCGGCTCGACCGGCCGAGGTCGCCTTGCACGGCATCTTGCAGCCAGCGGACGTACTGAACCGGGAGGGGGTCGTTGAGGCCCAGCTCCTGGCGCAGCTCCTCCCGGGCGCTACTCGCCGACAGCGCCCCCAGCATCGCCTGCGCGGCATCGCCGGGGGCAAGGTGGATCATCAGGAAGACGACGACTGTCGCAGCGAGCAGCGTCGGCAGGACGAGGGCTAGCCGCCGGACGAGGGTCATGGGTGATAGGTGTTGGGTGATGGATGACGGGTCACGGGTGACAGGTGACGGGTGACGGAGGGCGGAGGACGGAGAACGGACATCGTTCGTCGTCTATCACCCATCACCCATCACCCATCACCTGTCACCCGTCACCCTCGTCACACCTTCGTCACGCCGTTCAGGTGCAGCACGTTCTGGTTCGGGCTGAGGATGATCCCCTCCACGTTGCGGCGGGCGGCGGTGACGAAGTTCGAGTGGAACATGAAGAGCCACGGCGCATCGTCGGCGAAGATGCGCTGCGCCTGCTTGTAGAGCTCGGCCCGCTGCTCCTGGTCGGTGATCAGCCGGGCGTCGGCCAGCAGCGTGTTGTACTCCTCGTTCGTGTAGTAGCTGAGGTTCAGGCCCAGGGCTTCTCCCTGCCCGGCGCTGACGTACTCGACGTAGAGGCCGGGGTCGGCAACGGGGTTCATCCACGACATCTGGCACATGCCGAACTGCTTGCCGTTGATGTCGTCCAAGCCGCTGACCACCGCCGAGATGTAGCTGATCCACTCCATCGTCTCGATCTGGACGTTGACCCCCACCTTGGCCAGATCGGCCTGCATGGCAGTGGCGATCTCTTTCGGCGCGACCATGCCGGAGCCGGAGGCGGGCACGATGTACGGCAGGTCGAAGCCGTTCGGGTAGCCGGCTTCGGCCAGCAGCGCCCTCGCCTTCTCCGGATCGTAGGCGTAGGTCGTCACATCATCGGCGTAGGACCAGGTGTCCGGCCAGGACCAACTGTTGGATTCCACCGCCGTGCCCTGGAGGACATTGGTAATCAGCGACTGGCGGTCGATGGCGTGGTTCATCGCCTGGCGCACCTTCAGCTCCTTGAAGGGCTCGAAGTGCATGTTCAGGTAGCACCACCAGGTGTGCAGGCTGGGTCCCTGGATCAGCTGCAGATCGGGGTTGGACTGGATCACCGGCACGAACTGCGGGTAGAGGGAGACGATGAAGTCGACCTCGCCGCTGAGAAGCTGGTTGAAGCGGGCGGCCTCTTCCACGATCGGTTTCCAGAGGAGCGTCTTCAGCTTCGGCGTGCCCTGCCAGTAGTCGGGGAAGGCTTCCATGGTGGTAAGCACGTCCTTCTCCCAGGAGACGAATTTGAATGGGCCAGCGCCGATGGGGGTGTTCTGGAAGTCCTGGCCCGCCGCCTTCGCCGCCGTGGGGCTGACGATCGCGCCGGTATTCCAGACCAGGGCCGAGAAGAAGGTGGCGTCGGGTTGCTTGAGGTCGAAGCGGACGGTGAGCGGATCGACTGCGGTGGCGCTCTTATAGGAGGGGTAGAAGAAGGCCGGGAACGCGTACGGTCCGTGGTAGTCGGGGGAATCGGGGTTGAGCATCCGCTCGAAGGAGAAGACCACCGCCTCAGCGTCGAGGTCGGTGCCGTCATGGAACTTCACGCCGGAGCGCAGCTTCATCGTCACCGACATGGCATCAGGCGCGATCTCCCACGACTCGGCCAGGTCGGGCTGGATATCGGTGGTCTGGTCCCAGAGGTTGGTCAGCATGTCGAACATGCTGCTCACCGGGCGGAAGGTGCTGGTGCCGGTCATCACCGCCGGATCGAAGCTGCTGATCTCGGCTTCCATGCCGATGATCAGCGTGCTGGCCGGGTCACTCTGGGCACGCAAACTTGCGCGCGGCGCGGCGAAGCTCGATCGACTGCCGGCGACCCTCCCGGTCAGCGCGGCGGCGCCAACCGTGGCGGCCGTCCCCTGCAGCAACGTGCGGCGGGAAAGGGAGCTGATCTTTGGGTCGTTCACGGGGAGCGCTCCTTTACGAGGGTGACGGGGCTTTTGGGGTGATAAGGTCATAGGGTGATGAGGTGATAGGGAGACGAACGACGTCCATCCATCGTCCTTCGTCCCCCTATGACCCTATGACCCTATCACCCCATCACCCCTTCGTGCACATTATTCATGCTGCAATGCCGCTTGCAAGTGGCAGCGCGCCTTGCGAGAATGCGATGACGTGGGACTGGAGGCTCGGTATGCCGGGGATAGTCGCTGAAACAGGCGTCGATCCATCCCGCAGGGGCGCTTGACACATGGCTGATCGTGTCGTTTGATACGGGCCAGCCAGTGTTCACAGAGCCATAGGCGTCTCTCGTGCCCGGTCCAGCATGTCGGACCGCCATACGTTGTGGCGGCCTTCGTTCGTGAAGGAGGCAATCGTGTCAAGGGAATCCGTGCGCGCGCGGTTTCGCCGCGCGGGGCTCGTCGGGTTGCTGCTGGCCACCGCGTTGACCGGAGCCGGCGGGGCATTGCTCGCGCCGGCTACCGCCCAGGACAAGGTGGCCAAGATCGGCGTGATGGTGCCTCTCACCGGGGCCTACGCGGCCGACGCCGAGGACGTGGTGGCAGCAGCGCAGATCGCGGTCGACGATATCAACGCGGCTGGCGGCGCGGGCGGCTACACGCTCGAGCTCGTTCCCGCCGATACGGTCGATCAGCGCTCGGACGCGGTGACCAGCGCCTACACACGGCTGAAGAACGATCCCGACCTGAACTTCATCATGACCGGCTATGCCAGCAACTCGAACTTCGAGATCGATCTGCTGGCGGCCGACAACATGCCCTACCTGATCTCGGCCAATGCGGCCCAGACGCGCGACATCATCTCCAAGGACCCCAGCAAGTACCCGACCATCTGGTCGCGGGTGCCGTCATACGATGCCTACGAGACGGAGCTGCCGCGCATCCTCGAGAAGTGGGCCACGGATGGCCTGCTCACGCTGACGAATCGCAAGGCGTTCATCATCAGCTCCGACGATCCCTACGGCTCGACCATCGCCGGTGGCCTGAAGGAGAACTTCGAGAAGCTGGGCTGGACGGTCAACGGCTATGAGGTCGTGCCTTGGGCCTCCGTCACCGACTGGCGGGGCGTCCTGGCCAAGGTGCGCCAGGATCCGCCGGACATCGTTGTCGTTACCGACTCGGCGCCGCCGAACAACGCCGCCTTCCTGAACCAGTTCATGGAGAACCCCACCGATTCGCTGGTCTTCCTGCAGTACGGCCCCTCGGTGCCGGAGTTCATCGAGCTGACCGAAGAGAACTCGACCGGCGTGATCTACAACATGCTGGGCGGCTCGATCGATAGCCTGCCGGAGACGCAGGAGATCGCCGCCAAGTTCGAGGAGCGCGAAGGCCGTCAAGGCGGCTACTTCTCGGTCGTGGCCTACAACCAGGTGCAGCTCTATGCTGACTGCCTGGAGTCGGTTGGCGATGCCACCGATCGCCTGGCCATCGGCAAGTGCATCGGCGATCTCAAGCTGATGACCCCCTCGGGGAACCTGGAATTCGATCCCGAGACGCACCTGGCCAAGCAGGGCGACGACTACTACCCGATCCTCTTCTACCAGATCTGGGACGGCGAGCGGCACATCATCTACCCGGACCAGTACAAGTCCGCCGACTTCCAGATGCCGCCCTGGATGGGTGAGTAGCGAGTCGAGGAGTCGAGACGGCGTGGTTGCAGTGTAGGGGCGACGCAGGCGTCGCCCGGCCTGATTTGCCACGGATGTTCGCGACTGGCACGCGAGTTGTCAGCCGCGCGGCGTGGTGGTTGGGGCGCGGGCGATGCGGCCATCGCCCCTACACATAGGTAGGGCATGCCCACGATTCTGTCGGTCAACAACGTGCGCAAGGCATTTGGCGAACTGGTCGCCGTCGATGACGTTAGCTTTGCCGTGCAGGAGGGAGAGATCTACGGCATCGCCGGGCCGAATGGCGCGGGCAAGACGACGCTCTTCAACCTGATCAGCGGCATCCCGTTTCATGCCGACAGCGGCACGATCCATTTTCGCGATCAGCCGATTCAGGCCACCGCGCCGTACGAGATCTATCACCGCGGCCTGGCCCGCACTTTCCAGAAGGAGACCGCGTTCGACACGCTGACGGTCGAGGAGAATGCCCGCGTCAGCGCCGTCTTCGGTCGCCAGCACCGCCGCGAGACCTACGATCAGGAGGTCGCGCGGGTGCTCGATCTCCTCGATCTCGGTCATCTGCGCAAGACGATCGCCGGGGAGCTGCCGCTTTACGCCAAGAAGCGGCTGATGATCGCCTCGGCCATCGTCAGCAATCCGCGGCTGCTGATGCTCGACGAGCCGGCGGGCGGCCTCAGCGCGCTGGAGCTGGCCGAAATCGAGAAGCTGATCCTCTCGCTGCGCGATAGTGGCATCACCATCGTCATCATCGAGCACGTCCTGCCGCTTCTCTTCGGCGTGTCCGACCGGCTGATGATCATGGACTTCGGCCAGACGATCGCCGAGGGGACGCCGCACGAGGTGGCGCGGGACGAAACCGTGATCGAGGCGTATCTCGGCCAGCGCGGCAAGGACGCATTGCATGCCCCTGAACGTTGACCGCGTGAGCGCCGGTTACGGCAAAGTTGTCGTGCTGCACGACATCTCGATTGCCGTGGGTCAGGGCGAACACGTCGGCCTCTTTGGCCCCAACGGGCACGGCAAGACCACGTTGCTGCGCGCCATCTCCGGGCTGATCCGGCCGTCGTCCGGGAGCATCACGTTCGACGGCGCGGCGATCACGACCCTGGCGCCGCGCCAGATCGTCGATCGCGGCCTGGTGCAGTCGCCGCAGGGGAATACGCTCTTTCCGCGGATGACCGTGCTCGAAAACCTCACTCTCGGCGCGTATGCCGGCCGCGCCTGGGGCAAGCGGCGGGAGAGCCTGGCACGGGTCTTTGCCCTCTTCCCGAAGCTGGCGCAACGGCAGGGGCAACTGGCCCGCACCTTGAGCGGCGGCGAGCGGCAGATGGTCTCGGTCGGCATGGCCCTGATGGGGGCGCCGAGCCTGCTCATGCTGGACGAGCCGACGCTGGGGCTGGCGCCAAAGATCAAGGACGAGCTGGCCGAGGCCATCTCGGCGATTGCCGCCACCGGGGTGACGATGCTCGTCGTCGATCAGGACATCGAGCTATTGCTGGGGGTCTGCCAGCGCCTGTACTACATCGAAAATGGGCGGGTCTCGCTGGAGACCAGGGAGGGGGAGCGCATCGACCGCCAGCAGATTCTGGAGATGTACTTCGGGACGGCCCAGCGATGAGCGTCGATACCCTCGTCGCCATCCTCGTCAGCGGCTTCGTGGCCGGGTCGCTCTATGCCCTGATGGCCAGCGGGCTCTCGCTGGTGTGGGGCACGCTGCGCATGTTCAACTTCGCGCACGGCACCCTGCTGATGCTGGGCGCCTACGCCGCCTGGTACTTCTCCGACTCCAAGGGGCTCGATCTCGGCCTGAGCGTCGGCATCCCCGCGGCGCTGATCCTGCTGGCCCTCGGCGGCATCCTTCTCTATGCCTTGCTGGTGCGGCCCTTTATCGCCCGCCCCGGCGCCGATCTGGTGGTGATCATCACCACCCTGGCCGGGGCCTCCTTTCTGCAAAACGCGGCCCAGGAGGGCTTCGGGCCACGCTACAAGCAGCTCGACCGCGTGGTGAAGGGCCAGGTCGAGGTGCTCAATACGGCGATCGGCCTGCAGGAGCTGCTGATCATCATTCTCACCCCGATCGTGCTGCTGCTGCTGGCGCTCTTCCTGAAACGGACGAAGCTGGGGCTGGCCATCCGCGCGGTCGAGCAGAACCACGATTCCGCCCTGCTGGCCGGGGTAAACGTGGGGCGCATCTACCCGCTCATCTTCGCGGTGAGCGCCGTTCTGGCGGCGCTGGCCGGGATCATGCTCGGGGGGCTCTTCTTCATTACCCCGGTGATGGGGAGCGATCCCCTGCTGCGGGCCTTCATCGTGGTCGTCTTCGGGGGATTGGGCAGCTTGCCCGGAACGATTGTCGGGGCCTACGTGATCGGCATCATCGAGGCCATCGCCGTCTTCGTGGTCGGGCTCTACTGGGCCCCGGTGGTGCTTTTCATCGTGCTCATCCTGGTGATGATCCTGCGCCCGACCGGGCTGATGGGGGGGAAGGTGTGAGCGGGCGTGGCCTGGGGTGGAGCCCGCGCCAGATCGCCCTCTGGGTGGTGGGCATCGCCATCTTCCTGCTCTTGCCGAGGGTGATCACTGACCCCTATCTCCTGCACGTGGCCATTCTCGGCATGCTCTTCTCGATCGTGGCCTCGAACTGGGACCTCACGCTCGGCTACGCCGGGGTGTTCAACTTCGCGCACATCGCCTTCTTCGGCATCGGCGCTTACACCAGCGGAATTCTGGCGGTGCGCTTCGGCGTCTCCCCCTGGATCGGCATCATCGCCGGGGCCATCGCCGCCGTGATCGTGGCGGCGATCGTTTCGGTGCCGGCGATCCGGCTGCGCGGCATTTATGTCGCGCTCCTGACCTTTGCCTTCGCCCAGCTTGCCCTGGCCCTGATCGTCAGCCAGACGAGCTTTACCGGCGGCATCTCCGGGCTGGTCGGCGTGCCGGGACTGAGCATCGGGGACTATCAGTTCCGCGAGCATCCGGTGGCGTACTTCTACCTGATCGGCGCGGTGCTGCTGGCCTCGACGCTCTTCCTGCGGCGGGTGGTCACCTCCGATTTCGGGCTCAGCCTGGTCGCCCTGCGCGACTTCGAGGAGTACGCGGTCAGCCGCGGCGTGCCGCTCGCGCGGCAACGCTTCCTCGCCTTCCTTTTCTCCTCGGTCTTCACCGGCGCGGCGGGCGCCCTCTACGTGCACTACCTGCTGGTAGCCTCGCCGGAGGTCTTCGGCTTCTCGCTCGGCACCCTCTTCCTGAGCATGATCCTGGTGGGGGGCGCGGCGACGATCTACGGCCCGGTGGTGGCTGGCATCGTGCTGACCTACATCAGCGAGATGATGGCCCCCCTCGGCCCGATCCGCTTCATGGTGCTGGCCCTGCTGATCATCGTGACGATGTGGTTCGTGCCGCAGGGGGTGTGGGGACTGGTGGCGAGGGGGTTTTCGCGGAGGAAGACGGAGGGTGATGGGGTGATAGGGTGATAGGGTGGTAGGACGAGAGAACGGCCGACGAATCCCGTCGTTCTCCCTATCACCCTATGACCCTATCACCCAACAAGGATGCGTTCATGGGCTACGTGAAATTCTCCGACGCGGCGGAGATCGATCCCGCGATCGTCAAGGCGCTGGCGCTGCTGTTGGGACTGGCGGTTCCCGATGATGAGGTTCCAGTGCTGAGCGATGTGGTGCGCGGCCAGCTCGCCTCGGTGCAATCGCTCGATGCGCTCGACCTGACCGATGTCATGCCGGCGCTCGAGTTCGATCCGCGCTGGGAGCGCTGAGATGACCGTCCTGACCGAGCTCAGCCTGGCTGAGACGGGCGACATGCTGCGCAAGCGGCGCGTCTCCTCGCGAGAGCTGACCGAGGCCACGCTGGCCCGCATCGAACGGACGGAGCCGGTCGTCCACGCCTATGTCCAGGTCCTCGCGGATCGGGCCTTGCGCGTTGCAGATGCCGCCGACCGCGAGATTGCGCGAGGGAGCTGGCGGGGAGCGCTGCACGGCATCCCCATCGGGGTGAAGGACATCTGCTATATGCGCGATCTACCGAACGAGGCGGGATCGCGGGCCATGGCGGGCTTCGTGCCGGGCTATGACGCCACGGTGGTGCGCGCACTGGACGATGCCGGCGCGGTGATCGTCGGCAAGACGGTGACGCATGAGTTCGCCTATGGCGTCAACGTGCCTCCCACGCGCACCCCCTGGTGTCTGGAGTGCTACCCGGGCGGATCGAGCGCTGGCTCCGGGGTAGCGGTGGCCATCGGATCGGCGTTCGGGGCGATCGGCACCGACACGGGCGGCTCGATCCGCATCCCCGCGGCGGTGAATGGCATCGTCGGCTTGAAGCCGACGTATGGCCGGGTCAGCCGCCACGGGGTCGTGCCGCTGGGAACCTCGCTCGACCATGTCGGGCCGCTGACGCGCACGGTTGCAGACAACGCCATCATGCTCCAGGCCATCGCCGGCTACGACGCCGCCGACGGCGGCAGCATCTACGAGCCAGTCGATGACTACCTGATTGCCCTGGAGAGTGGCGCGCGGGGGCTGACGATCGGCATCGAGCGTCCCTACTTTTTCTACGACGGCGTCGCCGCCGACGTGCGCGCCGCCGTCGAAGGAGTGATCGCGACGCTGGAAGCGGCTAGCGCCACGATCGTCGAGGTGGAACTGCCGGAGCTCGACTGGTCGCCGGAGACGCTGATGACGATCATGGGCGCCGAGGCCAGCGCCTTTCACCGGCGGCGGCTGCGCGAGCGCGCGGCCGACTACGATCCCGCCACGCGCCGCTCGCTGGAGATGGGTGAGTTCATCCCGGCCACCCACTACCTGATGGCGCAGCAGGCGAGGGCGGTGCTCAAGAGCCGGATGGCCAATCTCTTCAACGCGCATGGGCTCGATGCCATCCTCTCGCCGACCTCGCCGGTGACGACCGCGCCGATCCCCGAGCTGAACGCGCCACGCCCCGACTATCCCGCGGAATCGCCGATCCTCTCCGCCATTCACCACACCTTCTCCGCCAACCTGACCGGGCAACCGGCGCTGAGCGTGCCGTGCGGGCTGGCGAGCAACGGGCTGCCGGTCTCCTTCCAACTTCTCGGCCGCCCGTTCGACGAGGCAACCCTCTTCCGGCTGGCCCGCGCCTACGAGCGGGAGCACGCCTGGTCGACCTTACGGCCGCCGGAGGTGTACGGAGTGATGGGTAATGGGTGATGGGTGATGGGTGACGGGTGACGGGTGGTAGGGTCATAGGGTGATAGGGAGAACGACTGTGCGGTTATCAGCGTGCGTTCGCAAGAAATCGAGGCATTTGGTGAGGGCCGGTGGAATTATGTGCTCTCCAGGGCCCTTCAGGGTCCTTTCGTCGATCTAGCCGGGTGCTTTAGCGCCCGGCGACGACGCTGGGGCAATCATTATGCAGCCATCGCTTGAAAGCAGGAATCGTGGAGCACCATCGTTATCAGCTCGGCATCGATATTGGCGGCACCTTCACCGATCTCAGCCTGTTCGATAGCCAGACCGGACAGATCAGCGGATTGAAGACGCCGACCATCCCCGCGAATCCGGCTCGGGGGGTGACGGATGGACTGACTCTGCTTGTGGAACGCGGCGTCGCCCTTGAGGAGATCGGCTACTTCGTCCATGGCACGACCATTGGGGTCAACGCCATCATCCAGCGGCGGGGGGCGCGGATCGCCCTGCTGGTCACCGAGGGGTTCCGGGACGTGCTGGAGATGGCCCGCCTGCGCCTGCCGACTCCCTGGGATTTCTACGGGCAGCGGCCCATGCCGCTCCTGCCGCGCGAGCTGGTGGTTTCGGTGCGGGAGCGGATGCGCTTCAGCGGCGCGGTCGAAACGCCGCTCACCGAGGAGGAGATCGAGCGCGTCGCCGCCGCGCTGCACGGCCTCGATGTCGAGGGCGTGGCCATCTGCCTGCTCCATGCCTACGCCAATCCGGCGCACGAGCTGGCGTTGCAGCAGGCGCTGGCCGATCGCTTGCCGGAGCTCTTCGTCTCCTGCTCGTCCGAGATCTGGCCGCAGATGCGGGAATACGAGCGGGCGCTGGTGACGGTGATGAACGCCTACGTGCGCCCGCCCCTGGAGCGCTATCTCGGCGCGCTGGAGGAGGCGTTGCTTGATCGCGGCGTCACGGCCCGGCCCTATCTGACCCGCTCCAATGGCGGCATCATGACCACGACCGCCGCGCGGGAGCACCCGGTGCAGACGCTCCTCTCCGGGCCGGCCTCGGGGGTCACCGGCGCCCTGGGCGTGGCCGCCGAGGCGGGCTTCGGCGATCTGATCACCTTCGACATGGGGGGCACCAGCGCGGATGTGGCCCTGGCCACCGGGGGCGAGATCGAGTTCAGCCGCGAGGCGCAGGTGGGGGAGTTTCCCCTCTTCCTGCCGGTGGTGGGGGTGTCCAGCATCGGCGCGGGGGGCGGCTCGATCGCCTGGCTCGATGGGGCCGGCGTGCTGAAGGTGGGGCCGCGCAGCGCCGGGGCCGATCCCGGCCCCGCCTGCTACGGTCTGGGCGGAACGGAGGCTGCGCTCACCGACGCCTTCCTCCTCTGCGGCTATCTCAACCCCGACCGCTTCGCCGGCAAGGCGTGCCTGGATGAAGACGCCGCCGAAACCGCCATCGCTCCGATCGCGCGGGCGCTGGGGCTGACGACCGAGGAGACGGCGGGCGCCATCGTGCGGGTGGCGCTGGCCACCATGTACACAGAGCTGTCGGGGGTGCTCGAGCGGCGGGGCGTCGATCCCCGCGATTTCACGCTGGTCGCCTTCGGCGGCGCGGGGCCGGTGGTGGCCTGTCTGCTCGCCGCCGACGTGAAGATCCCGCGCGTCCTCGTGCCACTCTCTCCGGGAACGCTCTGCGCCCTGGGGGCGCTGAAGGCCGACATCGCCGCCGATTTCATTCGCAGCGTCCACTGGCCGCTGGCCGAGCCGGTGGGGTCGCGGTTGCTTGGCGCGATGGATGCGCTGGAAAGAGCTGCGATGGCCTGGCTGAAGGGGGAAGCGCCCGCCGTGGAGCGGACCGATCTGCGCTGGACCGCCGACATGCGCTACGCCGGGCAATCGCACGAGATCGAGACGGAGCTCGAACCTGGTCCCCTGCGCGAGGGATCGGGTGCTGCTCTGGCCGAGGCGTTTCATGCCGCGCACGGGCGTATCTTCAATCACGCTGATCCCGAGGCGGCGGTGGAGATGATCAATCTGCGCGTGCGCGCCATTGGCCAACTGCCGCGGCGGCTGGAGCGCGGCCCGGAGATCGAGAACCTGGGTGAAGCAACGCCGGTTGGCGCGCGCGCGATCGACATCGATGGCACGCGGCAGAACGCGCCGCTCTTCCAGCGGGAGCAGCTTGGCCGGGGGCAGCGCCTCGCGGGGCCAGCGGTGGTCGAGCAGTCCGATACGACGTCAGTGATCCCACCCGGCTGGAGCGCCGAGGTTGACCGCTTCGGCAATCTCATCATTACCCAGGACGGGCAGCGATGACGGCGACGATCCGCACCGACAAGGTGACGCTGGAGATTCTCAAGAGCTACTTCGTGGCCATCGCCGAGGGGATGGGCTACACCCTGGAGCGCACCTCGCACACGACGTTCATCAAGGAGTCGGCCGATTTCGGGACGGCCATCGCCACGCCGCGGGGCGAGTTCTTCGCCTATCCGCGGGCGATCGGGGTGACCAGCTTCGTCGGCATTGACCTGGACCTCACGCTGGCGGCCTTCGCGGATTACGCGCCCGGCGACGTAGTCATCACCAACGATCCCTACAGCACCCAGGGGCTCGCCACCCATCTGCCGGACATCCATCTGATCAAGCCGGTCTTCCACGAGGGCGAGCTGCTCTGCTTCGCCTGGTGCTTCATCCACTGCTCCGATGTCGGCGGACTGGCCCCGGCCAGCATCTCGCCCCTCGCCTTCGACATTCATCAGGAAGGCTTTCGCATCCCGCCGCGCAAGCTCGTCGCTGCCGGGACGCTGGATGAGGGGTTTCTGGAGCTCTTTCTGGCGAACTGCCGCATCCCGGAGCAGAACTGGGGCGATCTCAAAGCGATGCTGGCCTCCCTCAACACGGCCGAGCGCGGCATGCAGGAGCTGGCCGTGAAGTTTGGGAAGGGCGTGGTTCGTCAGGCGATGGAGGATGTCCTGGCCTGGAGCGAAGGACGGGTGCGGGCGCTGGTCGGCTCGATTCCGGACGGCGACTACGCCTTCGCCGACTACATGGACGACGACTTCAATGGCGCTCCGCTTCGGCTGGCGGTGACGTTGCGCGTGCGGGGCGAGACCATCGAGCTCGACTACAGCGGCACCGATCCGCAGGTCAGCGGCGCGCTCAACCTGCCAGCGTTCGGCGAACGCCATCCTTTCCTGCTGCAAGGGCTGATCAACTTCATGTTGAGCGAGGATCCTTCTATTCCATTGACGGGAGGGGTGGTGCGCCCGTTTCGGGTGGTCGCGCCGGCGGGCACGGTCGTCAATCCCCTTTTCCCGGCGGCGGTCGGGGTGCGCTACGCCACCGTGGTGCGGCTTTACAACGTGGTGCTCGGCGCGCTGGCCCAAGCCGTGCCGGAGCGGACCCCGGCGGCTGGCGCGGGGCAGGCGGCGATGGTCGTCCTCTCCGTGCCCGATGCCGCCAGCGGCAAACGGGACGTCAGCGTGCTGGAGCCGATGTTCGGCGGCGGCGGAGCGACCGCGCGGGGGGATGGCCCGGCCGCGATTGATTCCGCCGCTGGATTTCTCAAGAACACGCCGGTGGAGAGCATGGAGGCGCACATCCCTGTGCTGGCCGAGCGCTACGAGCTGCTGCCCGACTCGGCGGGGGCCGGGAAGCAGCGCGGCGGTTGGGGCACGCGCTTCGACTTCCGCATCCTGCAGCCGGAGTCGATCGTCACCGCGCGGGGCATCGAACGGACCCGCTTCGAGCCGTGGGGCCTGGCCGGCGGCGCGGCGGCGCGGCGGACGCAAACCTTCGTCAACGCCGATACGCCGGACGAGCAGGTCATCGGGCGTATCGACGTGCTCCACCTCGAGCCCGGCGATGTGGTCAGCATTCGGGCCACGGGTGGCGGCGGGTACGGCGATCCGTTCGCGCGCGATCCGGGACTGGTCGCCGCGGACGTCCGCTCCGGCTTGCTCTCGGAGGAAGCGGCAGAGCGGGACTATGGCGTGGTGGTGGACGCGGGTGAGGTGGATCACGTCGCCACGGCCGCACGACGCGCCACGCTGGATGGTGCAGCCGCGCGGCCGCTCTTCGACCTCGGGCCGTCGCGGCGCGCGTACGAAGCGGTCTGGACGGAGGAGCTTTCGACGGCACTGGCAGGTTTGCTGATGGCGTTGCCGGCGCCATATCGCGCCTATGCCAAGCGAGAGCTGCACCGCCGTATCGAAGGGTGGGAGGGAAGTGAGCCGCCGACGCCGGACGTGCTGAAGGGGCTGTGGGAAGAGATTGCGGCGGGATGGGTGGGCTGAATTGGACGCGGCAGGGGCGTGGCGTCTTCCGTCATCCCCGGCCCTTCTCCCATCGGGATGGGAGAAGGGTGTGCTGACGTCGAACAGGTCGAACAGGAGGAAAAACCATGACCCTGGCTGATCGCGTCGTGCTGGTGACCGGGGGCGGCCATGGCATCGGGCGCGCCATCGCCGAGATTTTCGCCCGGGACGGCTCGCGGGTGGCGGTTGCCGACCGCTCCCTGGAGGCGGCGGAGAGGGTCGCCGCGGCGATTCGGGGTGAGCTGGGCGGGGACGCCGTGCCGGTCACGGTCGATGTACGAGACGCGGCCTCGGTCGCGGCGGCGGTCGGGGAGGTGATCGAGCGCTTCGGGCAGATCGACGTGCTGGTGAACAACGCCGGCATCTACCCGAATACGCCGGTCGTGGAGATGGACGAAGCCGAGTGGGACGCGGTCTTCGACACCAATGTGAAGGGGATGTTCCTCGTCTCGCGCGCCGTGGCGAAGCGGATGATTGAGCGTGGCCAGGGCGGCAAGATGGTGAACATCTCTTCCGGCGCGGCGGAATCGGGCCGGGTCGGCGCCGCTCACTACTGCGCCTCGAAGGCAGCGGTGAACATGTTTACCCGCGTGCTGGCGTTGGAGCTGGCGCCGCACGAAATCGCGGTCAACGCCGTCGCCCCCGGCCTGATCGAGGTGCCGGGCTGGTCGCTGAGCGAGGAGTACATCGCGGCGCTCGTCTCCGCCACGCCGATGGGGCGCATCGGCCAGCCGGAGGATATCGCGCGAGCGGTGCGCTACCTTGCCTCCCCCGAAGCGACCTTCATCACCGGCACGGTGCTTGGCGTCGACGGCGGGAGCTTGGCGGGGCGGCCGGTGCCGTTGAGTGGGTGACGGGTGACGGGTGACGGGTGATGGGTGACGGGTGATAGGACGATCGGGAATCGGCGAACGTCCTCCGTGTTCCGTCTTCCGTCTTCCGTCACCCGTCACCCGTCACCCGACACCCGAACAAGGAGACGTTGCGATGCCGAATTTTCCGTGGCCGAATGGGGCGCGTTGCGCCGTGGCTCTGACGTTTGACGAGGATGGGGAGTGTGTTCCCCTCCTCTACGATCCGGAGAATGCGCGCAAGCGGCTGACGCTGCAATCGGAGGGGACGTACGGGCCGAACGTTGGCTCGCCGCGCATCCTCGATCTGCTCGACAAGCATGGCATTCAGGGGAGCTTCTTCACCCCTGGCTTCGTCGCCGAGCGGCACCCCGATCTGATGCGCGAGATCATCGCCCGCGGCAACGAGCTGGGGCACCATGGCTACCTGCACGAGCGGCCCGACTTCGTCAGCGAGGAGGAAGAGGAGCGGATCATGATCCGTGGGTTGGAAGCGCTGGAATCGATCACCGGCGTGCGCCCGCGCGGCTACCGCTCGCCCGCCTGGGAGCTGAAGCCGACCAGCCCGGCGCTGCTCAAGAAATACGGCTTTCTCTATGACTCCAGCCTGATGGGCGACGACGAGCCCTACCTGATCGACGCCGGCCCGAACGACGAAAAGCTGCTGGAAATTCCGATCCAGTGGATGAACGACGACTGGGTCTACTTCGGCTTCAGCTCGATTCCGGCGCTCGGCAACGGCATTTCCAGCCCGCAAGCGGTCTTCGAGACCTGGTCGGAGGAGTTCGCCGGCTACTACGACTTCGGCGGATGTTATGTCCTGACCATGCACCCCTTCGTCATCGGCCGGCCCTCGCGCATCCGCCTCCTCAATCGCCTGATCGAATACATGAAGTCGTTCGACGGTGTCTGGTTTGCCACCCTGGAGCAGATAGCCGAGCACGCGCTCTCGACCGGCGCGGCGCGGTACCGGCCGCACGCGGATCTGGGTGATGGGTGACGGGTGATGGGGAGGACGACGAACGACCTCTGTCCTCCGTCCCCCGTCCTCCGTCCCCCCTATCACCCCATGACCCCATCACCCAACAAGGAGGCGCAATGGACGTTCAGGAATCGGTGCGGCGGCAATTTGGGCCGGTGGCCGATGCGTACGCGACGAGCGGCTTGCATGTCGCCGGTCCCGATCTGGCGGCGATGATCGAGGCTGCTGGGCCGCGGGGCGATGAACGGGTGCTCGATGTTGCTACTGGCGCCGGGCACACGGCGCGGGCGTTTGCGCCGCGGGTGGCGTCGGTGGTCGCCGTCGACCTGACCGAGGCGATGCTGGCCACCGGGCGGCGGCTGGCCGAGGAGCAGGGGATTGCCAACGTGAGCTTCGTGCCCGGCGACGCTGAACATCTCCCCTTCCCGGACGACGCCTTCGACGTCGTGACCTGCCGCTACGCCGCCCATCACTTCCCCCAGCCGGCCGCGGCCGCGCGGGAATGGGCGCGCGTGCTGAAGCCAGGTGGCAGGCTGCTGCTCGTCGACGTCGTCTCGCCAGACGATCCCGCCACGGATACCGTCCTCAACGCCGCCGAAGTGCTGCGCGATCCTTCGCATGTGCGCGACCATTCCGTCGGACAGTGGCTGGCCATGCTGGAGGGGGCGGGCTTCGCGGCGGACGACGTGGGGCGGTGGCCGCTGAGATTGGAGTTCGCACCCTGGACCGAACGGATGCAGACGCCTGAAGCGGCCGCCGACCAGATTCTGGCATTGTTCGAGGGTGCCCCGGCGTCCGTGCGGGAAGCGTTGCAGATCGAAGCGGACGGTACGTTCACCTGCCCGGTGGCGCTACTGGTGGGTGATGGGGTGATGGGGTGATGGGGTCATAGGGTGATAGGGAGGACGAACGACGGGAGACGGAGGACGGAAGACGGGAGGCAGATGGGTCACGGCTGAAAGCCGTTCTCCCTATGACCCCATCACCCCATCACCCCATCACCCCGAAGGAGAAAATCGATGAGCAAAGGCAGGATGTTTCGCACGCTGCACGAGCAGGAGGGCGCATTCATCATCCCGAATCCGTGGGATATCGGCTCGGCGCGCATCCTGGCGGCGCTCGGCTTCAAGGCGCTGGCGACGACCAGCGCGGGGATGGCGTTCACGCTCGGCGTGACGGATGGCCACGTGTCGCGGGAGGACACCCTGGCCCACTGCCGGGCGCTCGTGGCCGCCACCGACCTTCCGGTTTCGGCCGATCTGGAGAAGGGGTTCGGCGATGACCCGGAGAGCGCGGCGGAGACGATCCGCGCGGCGGCGGAAACCGGGCTGGCCGGGTGCTCGATCGAAGATTACACCGGCGAAGACCGCGACCCGATCTTCTCGTTTGAGCTCGCGGTGGAGCGCATCCGGGCGGCCGCCGAGGCGAAACGGGCGCTGCCGGACGACTTCGTGCTGACCGCGCGGAGCGAGAACCTCATCCGTGGCCGCGACGATCTCGATGACACCATCCGGCGGTTGCAAGCCTTCGACGACGCCGGCGCGGACGTGCTCTATGCTCCGGGCCTGCGCGGCCTGGATACCATCAGGGCGGTCTGCTCGTCGGTGAGCAAGCCGGTCAATGTACTCATCGGCTTACCGGGAACCGCGTTCACGGTGACGGAGTTGGCCGAAGCGGGGGTCAAGCGCATCAGCGTCGGGGCGCTGCTGGCGCGGGTGGCCTTTGGCGCATTCGTGGCCGCCGCGCGCGAGATGGCCGAGCAGGGGAGCTTCCGGTTCGCGGAAGACGCCATGGCATCGGTGGAGATCGGCGATCTACTCGGCGCTGCTCGCCGGTAACCTATCGTTGCCGGCACTGACGGACGCGCCGGGCCCGCGCAACCAGGAGGAGGAGAACGTTGCCGGCGACCAATCTCGATACCATCCTCGCCGCCTGCCAAGAGCGGGAGGTGCGCGATCTGGCGGACCTCTTCCGGCTGGTGTCGCAGCCGAGCATCAGCGCCCAGAACATCGGCGTGCGCGAGTGCGCTGATCTCTTTGTCGCGCTCCTTTCGGAGGCGGGTTTCAGCGCCCGGCTGATGCCCACCGCCGCCCACCCGATCATTTACGCGGAGTGGCTCGGTGCGCCGGGCCAGCCGACGGTGCTGATCTACGGGCACTATGACGTCCAGCCGCCGGAGCCGCTCGACCAATGGCTCAGCCCGCCATTCGAGCCGACGATCCGCGATGACAAGCTTTTCGCGCGCGGCGCGGGGGATAACAAGGGGCAGATCTTCGCCCAGATCGCCGCCGCCCGCGCCTGGCTGGAGGTCGCTGGCGCGCTGCCGGTGAACGTGAAATTCCTGATCGAGGGGGAGGAAGAGACCGGCTCGCCGCACCTCGACGCGATCGACGCCGAAAACCGCGATCAGC
>JBBRVX010000084.1:0-19560 GCA_038246475.1 Thermomicrobiales bacterium
AGCCCCATAAATGGGGATGTTGCCGAATAATAGCGGGCAATCAGCCCCATTTATGGGGATTTCGTGAGGCAGCCGGATGGCTTTCAGCCTCCGGCGGCAAGGAGACCGTGTCTCCAGGTGGGAGCCGGGCGCCTTCTCCGGATTCTCACAACCAGAAGAACAACCGGACATGCACCCTCGCCGAGGGAGGCGTAAATGGACCCGTTAGAGACGGCAATTCGGAGTCACCTCGATCTTTACCTCGCGGGCGCTGTGACGCTGAACGACGTTCAGGATTGGCTGGTTCGCTCCACGTTCGGCATGGAAGAGACGGCATCGCCGGACGCGGTGCAACTCGCCTATGCCATCGAGCTGGTGCTCGCCGAACTGACGAGCGGCTACCTGACTCCTGACCAACTGCGTGCCAATCTTCGCACCATCGCGGACGATGCGCGGCTGCACGAAAAAGCCATCATCAACGCCTGATGAGAGCATCGTGCAATCTGAAATTGCAATGAGTATCCTCAAGGTTCCGCGCGAAGCCGATCGGCATCGATGGTAACCGTGACGACGGTGTGGTTTCCCATGCCGCCGCTTGACATCTCCCCGCTGCATCGCGCATGTTTCGGCGCATGATCCCAGCACGCTCGGAGCCTGAATGAGCAGCCTCGCCCCGTCACCGGCCGGCATGACCGTCCCGCAATTCCAGCAGAAGTGGCGCGGCCTGGCGCTCAAGGAGCGCACCCTCACCAACCTTTAAAACGAGCGTCCCACCTGGCTGGCCCAGGCCCGCGCCGCGCTCGACCGCGCGGTCTGGGTCGCAAACGGATGGGACGATTCCGACCCGGCGACGGTGGGTAATGAGGAGATCCTCGGCCGCTTGCTGGCACTCAATCAGGAGCGAGCCGAGTCCGGCCATTGCAAGGCGACGGGCATGACGCTTGGGAAAAAGATAAACCAAATTTACGAATAGTGTGAATACTATGCTAGAATCGTATGTTGCCTCGGAGGCGTGCCAGGTTGTGTTTCACTCAGCAATCCCACTTGTGTCCTCACGTTGCTTGGGGTGCGCGGACGGACACATCGTTGCCGGGCGCTACTGGCAGGGCGCGATGTTGTGAAACGATCCTAAAGCCCCCGGCGTTAGAGGCATGTGCGGCAGGACGAAGATTCCGCGTAGCGGGTTCCAATTGCTGGAGCCGAGGGAGGAAGTCCATGAAGGCAAACCGCTTCGATACGATCACCCAGGGCCTGACGGCCGGAGCTTCACGACGCCAGCTCGTGGGCGGGCTGCTCGGCGGCGCGGCCGCGCTGCTCACCGGCGCCTCCGTCCTCGAGGCGAAGAAGGGCGGCAACGGCAAAGGCCGCGGCAAGGGCAAGGGCAAGAGTAAGGGCAACAACGGCAACGGCCAGCCGAAGGTCCAGTTCTGCCATCGCACTGGGCAGGAAGGAAAGTACAACCTCATTTCGGTCGGCGCCCCGGCGGCCAAGGCCCATACCAATCATGGCGACACCCTTTGTGAGCCAGCCGTCTGTCAGACCGGCCTCGCCACCGGCTGCGCCGAGGATGGCTCCTGTACCTTCGCGCTCGCCACCGCGGGAACCGTCTGCGAGCTCGAAGGTGTGGCGAGAACGTGCGATGCGGTGGGGACCTGCGTGCCTACCCCCGTGGTGACTGGGTAATCATTCAGCGCTGACCCTTTCATCGACACGCGAACGCGGCATGAGTCGACAACGACGGTCCCGGCCAATCAGGCCGGGACCGTTCGCGTTTCCCAAGTGGATGACCTCTGAAATCTGGCCCGTGTTCATACGCGCGAGGCGGCGCCACTGCATGTCTTGCAGCGCCCGCCTGACCTCGAACGAGAGGCTCCACAAAGCCCTCTTCAGGCGACAATAACATACGGAAGTGTGGTATAATCAGGACACGCAAATGCTTCTGCCTGGATCGGTCGAGCCACGCATCTCATTGCAAAAACCGGCGTATTGAAGCGGTATTCCTGAAACTTGGCAGCGATTTGCATCTCTGGAAACGAGGAAATGAACCCAATGCCCCGCGCGATCTCCAAGCGTCAATACACCAGGCGTCTGGATGCCCAGATTGCCCTCCCTCTCGCCCAATTTCGCACCGCTATCGCGCGGCTCAGCCCGGACGAATTGACCGCCGTGGAGGCACGGATCGGGCTCCTCACGGTCAAGAACCGCTGGGCCCTCGGCGGCCACGGCATCGCGCGCCATCGTGCTCAAAGGGAGCTCGGGCTTCTGGCCCGACGGCAGGCCGAGGTGCACCGGGAAGCTCAGCGCAGCGCCCGCTTCACCTCGTCCCAGCTTCGCCTGATCGAGTTCGAGCCGCTCGTCCACGATCTGGTCGCGCCGGAACAGGTGGACCAGGCGGCGTGATCGCCGAGTCGGAGGTCGGAGGTCGGGGTGGGGGAGTCAATGCGTCAAGACGGCGAGTTCACGACTCCCGACTCCCGACCTCCGACTTACGACTCACGACTCACGACTGACGTCTTCTCAATCGTAATCGGCAGCTCCCGCACCCGGATTCCCGTGGCGTGGTACACGGCATTGGCGATCGCCGGAGCGACCCCCGCCATGCCGATCTCACCGACCCCCTTCACTCCGATCGGGTTGACATAGGGATCGTCCTCGGGAATCATCTCGACCTCGATGCGCTGCACGTCGGCGTTGACCGGCACGAGGTAGTCGCCGAACGAGGCGTTGACGATCCGGTTGAGCCGCTGATCGTAGGTCGTCTCTTCCAGCAGCGCCTGGCTCATGCCCCAGATCATCCCGCCCATCAACTGGCTATGGGCCAACTTGCTGTTGATGATCCGGCCCGCACCGAAAACCCCGACCAGGCGGGGCACGCGGATCGTGCGGAGGTCAACGTCGATGTGGACTTCCGCGAACTGGGCCCCGAACGTCTCGCAGGAGCGGGTCAGGCGGCGCGTGAACGATTGCGATGTCGCGTTGGCCTCCACGCGCTCCACCCCGGCGCGAGCCAGGATCGCTTCGTAGCGCTCCCCGCGCGACGACCCGTCGCGCGGCGCCAGCTCCCCCTCGCGCACCTCGATGGTCTCGGCCGCCGCTCCCACCAGTGGGGAGTCCGGGCTGTCGCAGGCCATGCCGATGATCTTCTCTTTCAGGTCGATGCAGGCCGCGTGCACCGCCGAGCCAACGCTGGCCAGCAGCATCGAGCCGCCCTGCTGTGGTGACCTGGGAAAGCGCGAATCGCCCAGCTCGAAGCGGACGCGCGCCACCGGCAGGCCGAGCGCATCGGCGGCGATCTGGCTCATCGCGGTGGCGGTGCCCGGTCCAATGTCGGTGGCCGCGCTGCGCACCAGCGCGTTTCCGTCCGCGTCCAAACAGGCGTAGGCCGAGGCGGGGAAGGTGTAGGCCGGGTAGGTGGCGGTGGCCATCCCCAGCCCGATCAACAGATTTCCCTCCCGCATCGAGCCCGGTTGCGGCGAGCGGCGCGACCAGTCGAAGAGCTCCATGCCGCGCTCGTAGCAGGCCCGCAGCGATTTGCTCGACCAGGGGCGCTCGTGGGCGGGATCCTGCTCGGCGCAGTTCCGGAGACGGAGGGCCACCGGGTCCATATCGAGGGCCACCGCCAGCTCATCCATGGCGCTCTCCAGGGCAAAGAGCGTTTCTGACTCCCCGGGACAGCGCATGTAGGTCGGCGTCGAGCGATCGAGGCGCGCCACCCGGTAGCGCGTCTCCACGTTCGGGCAGGCGTAGAGCATGCGCGTGCTCTGCGTCAGCGCCTCGACGAAGTCTTCGTCGCGCGAGGTGTCGTGCGTCCCATGATGGGAGATCGCCACCAGACAGCCGTCCCGCTCCGCGCCGAGCGCCACTCGCTGCACGGTTTGCGCGCGGCGGCCGATGGCGGTGAACATCTGCGACCGGGTCAGGGTCAGCTTCACTGGCCTCCCCAGCTCGCGGGCGGCCATCGCCGCCAGCCAGGTATGCGGCCAGGCCCGCAGGCCGGCCCCGAACGCGCCGCCGACGAAGGGCGTGATCACGTCGACCCCGCCCCGCCCGAGCGTCAACCCCAAGACCTTGGCCGCCGACGAGGCCACGTTCTGCGTCGCCTGGTTGGCGTCGTACAGGGTGAGCTGATTGCCCTCCCAGCTCGCCACCGTGGCGAAGAGGCCGAGCGGATTGTTCGTCTGCGGCGGCGTGCCGTACTCCTGCTCGACCATCACCGCCGCCGAGGCCAACGCGGCGGCGACGTCGCCACGGTTGTACGCGGCTTTGCCGATCCACGGTTTGGCGGGCAGCGCGTCGTCGAGCGCCCGCGTCAGATCCGTTTCGGCCGGCTCCTCCTCGTATGTCACGTGCAGGCGCGAAGCGGCATCGGCAGCCTGCTCGAACGTCTCCGCCACGATCAGGGCCGCGGGCTGCCCGGCGAAACTGATCCGATCATCCTGCAGCGGCCGGAAATCGCTCCCCATCGACCAGCGCGCGGCATCGACCTGCGGTGAGAGGTTCTTGTGCAGGCGAGGGGCATTCTCATGCGTGAAAATCGCCAGCACGCCCGGCAGCGCGGCGGCTTCTTCCGCGTCGATCGTGGCGATGCGGCCGCGCGCAATGCGGCTCTCCACGATCGCGGCGTAGCTGAGATGCGGCAGCAAGACATCGGAGGGATAGCGGGCCGCCCCCGTCACCTTGGCCAGTCCATCGACTCGGGAGAGTGGCGTCCCGATTGCGACGGGCCTTACCTCAGGGGAGCGTGCCAGCGTGCGGTCGGTGAGCGTCGTGGAGACGCTCTGCCACGCTCGCTTGACGATCTCCGTCATCGCGTCTCCCCCGTCGCGAGATGATCCCCGGCAACGGTGGCCAGCGCGCGCTCCAGCGTGCGCCGGGCGAGCGTCACCTTGAAAGCATTCTGGGGCAGTGGGACAGCGCCAGCCAACACCGCCTCCGCCGCGGCCGCGAACAACGCCGTCGAGGGCTGGTGGCCGATCAGGAGTGCTTCCGCTTCGGGGGCGCGCCAGGGCCGGGTGCCCACGCCGCCGAGGGCAATGTTCGCGTGCCCAATCACGCCATCCCCGATCTGGATGGCGACCGCTGCCGACGCCAGCGCGAACTCGTAGCTCTCGCGGTCGCGCACCTTCAGGTAGTGCGATCGCGTGCCGGGCGGCAGCGGCGGCAGGGTGACGGCGGTGATCAGCTCATTTTCGCCCAATGCCGTCTCCTGCCACGGCGTGTCGCCGGGCAGCAGGAAGAAGTCGCGCGCGGCGATGCTCCGTTCGCCCGCCTCGCCTACCACCTGGATCGTCGCGTCGAGCGCCACGAAGGCCACCGCCACGTCGGAGGGGTGCGTGGCGATGCAGCTCTCACTGGTCCCGAGTACCGCGCTCAGCCGGTGGATCCCCTGACGTGCGCCGCAGCCCGAGCCGGGATCGCGCTTGTTGCACTCCGGCATGGTGACGTCGCGAAAATACGTGCAGCGTGTCCGCTGCATCAGGTTGCCGCCGATGGTGGCCATGTTGCGCAATTGCGCCGACGCGCCCATCAGGAGCGCCTCGGAGACAACCGGGTAACCGGCGACGATCGACGGGTGTTCGGCGACGTCGCTCATGCGGGCCAGCGCCCAGATGCGCGCACCCCCGTCGGCGGTGGCGGCAATAGCGTCGAGCGTGGCATCGCCCGCTGGAAGCGCCGTGATGTCGATCAGCGTGCCTGGGGTCATCACCGTCAGCTTCATCAGGTCGATCAGAGTCGTGCCGCCAGCGAGGAGCGCGGCATCGGGCGCCGCGCCCAGCCCCGCCAGCGCCTCCGCGACATCGCCCGCCCGGGCATAGCTAAACGGCCGCATCACTCGCCTCGTTCTCCGCGACCTCGCGGATCGCGGCAAGGATGTTCGGGTAGGCGGCACAGCGGCAGATGTTGCCGCTCATGAACTCGCGCACTTCATCGTCATTGCCGGCGTGGCCCTCCGCAATGCAGGCGATGCCGGACAGAATCTGCCCCGGCGTGCAAAAGCCGCACTGGAACGCATCGTGCGCGATGAACGCCTGTTGGAGGGGATGGAGGCGGCCATTCCGCGCTACCCCCTCGATGGTCGTGATCGCTTTCCCTTCGCAGGCGATGGCCAGCGTGAGGCAGGAGAGCACCCGACGGCCATCGATGAGCACCGTGCAGGCGCCGCACTGCCCATGGTCGCACCCCTTCTTGGCGCCCGGCAGATCGAGCCGCTCCCGGAGCGCATCGAGCAGCGTCACGCGCGGCTCAATCATCAGCCTGCGCTCGCCCCCATTGATGCTCAACACCAGCGCCTGCTCCCCGGCCATGCTGCAAACTCCCATACGGGGTGAAGGGTGACAGGTGATGGGTGATGGGTGACGGAGGACGGAGGACGGAGGTCGGAAGTCGTTCGCCGATAGCACATCACCCATCACCCATCACCCGCCCTACTGACACACCCACTCCCGTCGCCGCCCTTCGGACCACATCCAGCCCGCGGCATTGGCGCTGGCCCGTGGATCGAAGATGTCGTACTCGCCAAACGGTGTGCTGAGCCAGGTGCCTGGCTTGAACTGGAAGAGGCCGTAGGAGCCGCCATCGCGATTGATGGCCGCGGGATCCAGGTTCGACTCACACCGCGCCACACGCAGCATGTCCTCGCGCGGTTGGCCATAACGATCGGCCGCGTCGTAGATGATCGCCTTCAGCTCGTCGCGGCTCCAGGTCGACGCGTCGCCATCGCTCTTGATCGTTACGGGTTTGGGCGCCGCCAGATGCCTGCCCAGCGCCCAGCCCGTTTCATCCCGCCAGCGCAGCTCCACCCACCCATCCTGATGCTGCCCGGTCGGTTCGATCCGCTCGCCGCGCGGCATTACCGCGTTGACGGGCGCGCTCGCGTCAGGGCTCGCCCGCAGGTTGAGATCGGTTGACGCCATCACCTCTCGCACCCGGTGTTGGGTGCTGCCATGGTGCTTCTTCCGCTCCCGCTTGCGCTCCTCTTTGCGACCCTGTTTGCGGTCACCTTTGCGATCGCCCTTGCTGCTGCCTTTGCGGCCACGAACTCGCTGCTGTTGTTCCACGACGCGCGGTGCGTCGATCGTTTCACCGGGACTGGCGCCGGCATCAGCCTCCCCAATCTCAGGCGCCGTGGCCACATCGCCGCTGCGCACGTACCCCTCCAGTGGCCCGCGGCGGACGCGATACCATCCCCCCTCCGGCTTGCCATGCAGCATCAGCATGGCGCCCGCCGGAAGCCGCAGGATCGGCTCGGAGCGCAGGCTGGGTTTGGAGCGCAAGCGGGTCTCGGCGATCGTGGCGGCCTCGCGCGGCGGCGCCTTGGCAATCACCGGAGCCGTCACTGCACAGAGATCGCCGAAAACCATCAGGCAGAGGAAGACAATCCGAATCTTCCAATGGAGATGCGGGAACGCTCGCGGCCATCCGCGGCAACTGTGATGACCGGCAGCAGGCGCCATCGTCGCGTCAGCGCGGTCGCCACGAGCGCCGGCATCGTTCGCCCGCGCGCATGAAAATACCGAGGCCTGGGCTCACGTTCACACACGCTCCACACCGCGCCAGAGGGGATCGCGCGGTTTTCCATCGTATGGCGAGAATACCATTGTCAATTATGGATGGTAGAGATCACTTTGAGGAGAAAACGCCACCGGCGCCCGCGTCAACCGGCGCCGATGGCTCAGGAAAGGGGGCAAACTCTCACGACTCACGACTCGCGACTCACGACTCCTCTGGCCGTCTCGCCGTCTGGCCGTCTCGCCGTCTCCCGCTACTGACACACCCACTCACCCTTGCCGCCCTCGGACCACGTCCATGCGGCCGCGTTGGCGTTCGCCCAGGGATCGTAGATGTCGTACTCGCCGTAGGGTGTCGCGGCGAAGGTGCTGGGAACGAACTGGTAGAGGCCGTGGTAGGCCCCGCCGCCGCCGATGGCTGACGGATCGAGGCCAGATTCGCAGCGAGCGACGCGCAGCATCGCGTCAGGCGACTGCCCATAATTGCTCGCGGCTTCGTTGATAATGTCGACGATCTGCACTTCGCTGTAGCCGCCCCCGCCGGGGCCGTACGTGCCCCCGGTCACGGGGGCGGCGTTGGCCCCGCTCGGAGCGGCCTCGACCGGAGCGGCCTCGACCGGAGCGCCACCGTCGGAGAAGACCGGCGCGGCGCTGACGGTTTCGATGCCGCCATTGCCGTTCTCGCGGGTGCGGCCCTGGTCATCACCCCCGCCACCCCCGCCGCCGCCATTGCCCCCACCGCCGCCATTACCGCCACCGCCGCCACTCACCTCGACGAGGCCGATCGCGGTCCACCCGCCGATGCCGTCGAACGTGACCGGGTAGTAGCCGTCCACCGCCTCGCCGTCGACGCTCAGCGACGAGCCAGAGGGAGCAACGGTCAGAATGCCGTACTGCCCGCCGGGCCCCGCCAGAACCAGCGTATCGCCCACGGCGACAGCCTCGTCGGCCAGCGCGATGCGTGTTGGTGACGGCATGAAGGCGGAACCGAGTGCGGAGAAAACGAGCGCGAACGCAAAGAGCGAAACGGCGAAGCGACGATTGCCGCGGGGCGCCAGGATCGACATGATTTCTGCTTCCCTCTCCCTCGCTACTCGAACATTGAGACGGCAAGACGCGAAGCGCCTGACCTGGCCTCGATGAACGACCAACGATGAGCATGGTATGCGGCCGAAACGCCCATCCGCGTTCAGCCGTGTTGGCGATGACGTGCATCGCCGCCCGCACGGCCGGAGGGTCTCGCGCCACTCCAGCGGTTGGTATCGCGTCACCGGCCCATTGAGGGATCGGAAGCCGCGTCCACGAGCGGGGTTGTCCAGGATTCCCGTTCCCGGACTCGTCACTATGAACGCGCGAACGGCGAAAACGGATTCATCGTTCGCGCCAGCGTGTCACAGTCTCGTATCCCGCGCGACGGAATCGGGGCATAATCCGGCGCCGTGGGCAAGGCGTTGGTGACGGCCAGGAAAAGCGAAACGCGGGTCCGCGTGACCGAAATCAGGGCGCGGGCGTGCTTTCTGCCGCATCGCTCGTTTCGCGGCCGAAGATGATCCGGTAGCGTCCATCCTCTTCGCGCAGCAGCATCCCCGACTGGCGCGGCTCCTCGGACCCAGTCGCCAGCAGGACGATCGCCCGCACCCGGCCATCCTCCAATTGGGTCACCGACTCGATGCCGTAAAGGGTCAACCGGAATTCTGGCGGCAGCGGGGTCTGCAATTGCATGGAAGCGAGATAGATGTTGATCAGCTCGGGATCGATCCCCGCTGCCGGCGTCCCCGTGGCCCCCGAGGAGATCGCCTGGAATTGCAGGAAACCGAAACTGAGAAAGTTGCCAGCGCCCTGCTCCGTCAGCAGAGCCGCGACCGCGGGCAGATTGGGCTCATTCGAGCAGGCCACGAACTGCCGCGCGGTCGCTTCGACCTCGGCGACCGTCGCCGCATCAGCCGGCATACCGGGGGTTACGGTTGGCGTGGCCGCGCCGTCAGTCCCTGGCAGCGGCGTCCCGGCCAGAAAGGAGGCAATCGCCGGTACGCTGCTTTCGATGAGCGCGCGCATCTGATCGTTCGAGCGTGCCTCGGTGGTGCACGGTCCAGGATCGATCGCGGTTGGCGTGGCCACCGGCGTTGCCTGCCGCGCACTGGCCCCTGGCGCGACCGAAAGCGCCACAACGATGACCGCAAGGACGCACCCTCGCGCGAACGTTATGACCTAGCCCGTGATTCGAGCTGTTGCGTCCCTCATGACGTCGATTCCTGCAGCAACGTCGTCGCGCATCATGGAACGTCCCATCGTTGACCTCGCGGACCAGAGCGGACTGGGGAAGAGTGGCGAAGCGTCATGATTCGCTGCCTCGACCGCGCAAGAACCGCGCCATGCCTTCAACCTCTTGGGGGCAGGGCTCCCTTCTCCCTGCGCACAGGGAGAAGGGTTGGGGATGGGGGACGTTCGGCGCACGCGTGACCGGTTCTTGGACGCTTCCTTTCAGATCACTCTTGCGTATCTTGATCAAATACTGCACAATGCCACGCACAACCGAATAGGGAAAAGCACTCATCCAGAGGGGCGGAGGGATCGGCCCGTTGAAACCCCAGCAACCACCCGGGATCCGGGCAGGTGCTAACTCCGACAGCACGGCGCTGGGAGATGAGGGCAGTTCGGTCCCAGGTGCTTCCGCGCTTCTGTGAACCTCACTCCCCATCCCAGCAGGATGGGATTTTTTATGCCCGAAGGGGCAGGGGAGGCGAGGGTGGCGGAAGCCGTTTCCATTCGTGGCGTGGGGCGCGATTTTGCTGGCCGCGATGGCCCGGTTGGGGTGCTGGGCGCCATCGATCTGGAGGCCGCGCCGGGCGAGTTCGTCGCCATCCTTGGCGCCAGCGGCTGCGGCAAGAGCACCCTGCTCCGGCTTGTGGCCGGCCTCGATACGCCCACCAGCGGCCAGATCAGCATTGGCGGCCAGCGGGTGACCGATTGCGATCCCCGTTGCGCCGTCGTCTTTCAGGAGCCGCGGCTCCTCCCCTGGAAAAACGTGGCCCAGAACGTCGCGCTCGGCGCCCGCGGCGTGCCGGACGCCGAGACGCCCGCGGCGATACTGGAACGGGTCGGTCTGGCTGGCGCCGAGCGCTCCTGGCCGCATCAACTTTCCGGCGGGATGGCCCAGCGCGTGGCGCTGGCGCGGGCCTTTGTGCGCAAGCCCGCCGTTCTCCTGCTCGATGAGCCCTTTGCCGCACTCGATGCCTTCACTCGCTTGCAGATGGGCGACCTGCTGCGCGAGACCTGCCGCGATCGCTCGCGGACCGTGCTGCTCGTCACCCACGACGTGGACGAAGCGCTGCGCCTCGCCGATCGCATCGTGCTGCTGGCCGGTAAGCCCGCGTCGATCACGGCCGAATACACCACCTTCGGGAACGATCCAGGCCACTTGCGTGCCGACATCCTGCGTCGCTTCGGTCTGAAAGCAGCCGCCTGATACCGGGCAATCCGCGCGAACAGGAACGAAACGGTCGTTACGCGCCCCGGACGGTCTGGCGGCGCCAGGATATGAAGAACGAACAGGGAGACGCTACAGATGCGATTGTCACGACGAAGCGCGTTTCGAGGACTCGTTGCACTTGGGGTGTTGCCGGTAGTCGGCTTCGATTCGCGCTCGCCCGCCGCCGCCCAGGAGACTCCGCCAACGATTCGCGTCGACTACGCCTACTACAATCCCAGCAGTCTGGTCTTGCGCCGCTTTGGCTGGCTCGAAGAAGCGCTGCAGGAACAGGGCATCGGCGTGGAGTGGGTGCTCAGCGCCGGCAGCAACAAGGCGAACGAGTATCTCCGCTCCGAGGCGATCGATTTCGGATCGACGGCCGGCGCGGCGGCGCTGTTGGCGCGCGCCAACGGCTCGCCGATCAAGACGGTCTACATCTTCTCCAAGCCGGAATGGACGGCCCTGGTCGTGGCGGCAGATTCCCCCTTGACCAGCGTCGCCGAGCTGCAGGGGAAGAAGATCGCCGCCACCAAGGGGACCGATCCCTACTTCTTTCTGCTGCGCTCGCTCAATGAGGCCGGTCTCACCGGAGCAGATGTCGAGGTGATCAACTTGCAGCACGCCGATGGCCGCGTGGCGCTGGAGCGCGGCGACGTCGACGCCTGGGCTGGCCTCGACCCGCACATGGCCGGCAGCGAAATCGAGGCTGGCTCGAAGCTCCTCTATCGCAACATCGATTTCAATACCTACGGCTTCCTCAATGCCCGGGAAGGGTTCGTCGATCAGTATCCCGAGCTGACCGCGCTCGTCATCGAGAACTACGAGCGCGCCCGAGCCTGGATTCTGGAAAACCCCGACGAGGCGGCCACGATTCTGGCGGAAGAGGCCAAAATCACCCAGGAGGTCGCCGAGCGCGAGCTCTTCGAGCGGACGGTCCTCGACATCAACCCGGTGCCGGGCGAGACTCAGGTCGCGGTGCTTCAGGCCGTCATTCCGATCTTCGTGGCCGAGAATCAGGTCAAGCCAGGGACCGACGTCGAGGCCGTGCTGGCCGAGCTGCTGGCGCCGGAGATTGCCGCGGGGGTCGTGGCCGCGGCAACGCCGACGGCCTAGCCACGCTGACTCAAGCGGGTGATGGGGTCATGGGGTCATTGGGTGAAAGGGCTCACGGATGGTGAGTATTGATCCGGCAATCGAACGAGGGGGAAGGGGGCAAGGGGCGCGCGCGGCCGGCCGCGCCACATCCCTCCCGGCCGCGGGGCCACGTCAGCTCCCTGGCCTGGAGCGGCTTGGCGCCCTGCGCGGGCTGCTGCTGCCCCTCCTCATCCTCGTAGCGTGGCAGATCGTCGTGAACCGCGAGATCTACTCGCGCGGGCAGCTTCCCGCTCCGCTCGAGGTCCTGGCCGCCGGCCAGGAGCTGCAGAACATCGGCATCCTCATCCCCAATGTCATGGCCAGCATGCAGCGGGTCGCACTGGGGTGGGGCGTCGGCGCCATCGCCGCCGTCGTTATTGGCCTGGCCGTCGGCTTCTCCCGGCCCGTCGAGGGCTTCGTCGCCCCAACGCTGCAGGCGTTCCGGGCCGTGCCTTCGCTGGCCTGGGTGCCCCTCTTCGTCCTCTGGCTCGGCATCGGCGAAACGCCGAAGCTGACGCTCATCGCCATCGGCGCCTTCTTCCCGGTCTACACCAACCTCGTCTCTGGCGTGCGCCAGATCGATCGCAAGCTGGTTGAAGTCGGCCGCGCCTACGGCTTGCGGGGCTGGAGTCTAACGCGGGAGATTCTGCTCCCCGCGGCGCTCCCTTCCCTCTTCACCGGCTTGAGACTCGGATTGGCCCAGGCCTGGCTCTTCCTGGTTGCCGCCGAGCTGATCGCCGCCTCGCGGGGCCTTGGTTTCCTGCTCATTGACGCCCAGAACACCGGCCGCGCCGACATCATCCTCCTGAGCATCACATTGTTGGCAATCATCGGCAAGGGCACCGACTGGCTGCTGGCCCGCTCCGAGCGCCGCCTGCTCCGCTGGACGGATACGTTTCGGGGTGACGGATGATGGGTGACAGGTGACAGGTGATGGGGTGTTAGGGTCATAGGATGATTGGACGGTCAACGATCGGGGTACTTTTTCCGTCCTCCGTCCTCCGTCCTCCATCTTCTGTCCTCGAGAGCCTGGAATTCCTGCCCCGCGCCTGGAGCGGCGAGCCCTTCAGCTACAGCGGCAAGCACGTCGCCAAGGCGAAGGCGACCTTCCAGCCGCCATCATTTCAGCAGCCGCGCACCCCTATCTGGCCGTCTTGCTGTCTGGCCGTCTCGCCGTCTGGCCGTCTTGCCGTCTTGCCGTCTACCGCCGTTTCGGATCCCACACCGCGAAGCGTTCGTCGATCTCGGCAATCGGCGGGATGCAGTCTGGCCCCACGCCGCGCAGGCTGAGCGCGGCCACCAGATTGGCATAATGGCCAGCGGTGACCGGAGAGACGTTGGGGTCCGAGGCTTTGATGAAAAAGGCCGCGGCAAAGACATCGCCGGCGCCGGTGAGATCGACGGTCTTGATCGGGTAGCCGGGCAGCTCGGCGCGATGGCCGCCATAGAGCAGGTTGCAACCATTGGGGCCCAGCGTCACTACGCCGATGCGGCGCGCTCCCACCCACTCCACCGCATTTCTGGCCTGCGCGATCTCTTCGTCGGAGACCACGATGGTGTCGGTCCGCGCCAGCAGCTCCGGCGGGAGGCGCAGCGGCACGTGGCGCACCCTCCCGCCCTTCTCCATCGGCCACTCCCGCATCCACCCTTGGGGCGTGATGCCGAGAAAGCCGGGATTGAGCGCGAGGACCTGATGCGTGTCGATTTCGCGGGCGACCGGCCCCAGGTGAACCACCCTGGCATTCGCCCAATGCGGGGGCAACCCGCGCAGATCGATCGCCCCGGCCCAACGCCGGATCGTCTGCGTGCGGCGGCTGCCGGAATACTCGTTCACGAAGAAGGTGGGCGAATCCGCCTCCTGAGTGATGATGGTCAGTTGCTCTGAATAGCGTTCCAGCGACGGCACATCGACGCCGTCGATCTGCTCGCCGTACCGGCCCCGCGTAAGCACCCCCACTCGCGCGCCCAGCCGAGCCGCGGTCAGCGCGGAGTAGAGGGCGGTACCCCCCAGAACGCCGCTGCCGTCGGGCTGGATATCGCAGACGATCTGGCCGATGACCAGATAATCGGGCGCGCGTTCCGATTGCATCCCGCGGAACGATCGTTCCGCGCTGAGCGGCTGCCGCTTCCGCCCCCGCTTGTCGCCGCCGCGCGTGATGCGGGGCGGCAACGAGGGATCGCGCGGCTTCTTCTCCTTTGCTGGTTTTCGGCTCTCCCGCGCTGGGGATTCGCCGCTCGGAGCTGACTGGCCGGCATCAGGCACGCGGATGAACCGTCACGCGCCGCAGATTGCCCTCGCCGGTGCTCTCCGTGGAAACATCCGGATTGGCGCGCAGGGTGAGGTGGACAATGCGCCGCTCGTTCGGCGGCATCGGCTCCAGCACGATGGGACGCCCGGAGCGCGACACCTGCCGCCCGATCCGCTCGGCCAGCCCCACCAGCGATTCCTCGCGTCGCGTCCGATACCCCTCGACGTCCATCACCACCCGGGTCCAGGTATCGAGGCGGCGGTTGGCAATCAGATTAACCAGATATTGCAGCTGCGAGAGATGATCGCCGCGGCGGCCGATCAGCATCCCCAGATCCTGCCCCAGCACATCGATGAAAATGGTGGGCGGGTCGTCTGAATCGAGCGCCATCGTGGATGGATTGTCCACTGCCACGACCTCGGCCTCGATGCCCATCTGCTCCAGCAGCTCGCGCACGATCTCCTTGGCGACCGTTTCCTCGGCTTCATCGACCCGGTCGAGATCGCGCACCCGCGGCGCCGCGGCCACCGGCGGGCGTGGTTGCACGCGTGGCGGGGCCCCACGCGACGATGGGCGATCCCCGGGCACACGCCGCTGACCGGGCGGCCTTCTCTCCCGGTTCAGTCCATGTCCAGCGCTCGCGGGCCCGCCAGAAGATCCCGGCCGTCCCCCAGGCGAGGGACCGCGGCTGCCGCGTTGCACGGGCTGCGAGGCCATCCCCTTGGCGGTCACGCGCACGAGGGCCTCGTCCCCTTCGTCCGGGCCGGCGTCGGAGAGGATCTCGATATCGACGTCGGGCTCACCGAGCCCCAGTTGCTCCAGCGCCAGGCGCACCGCCTCTTCGACGGAATAAGCCTGGATTTCGACGCTGGTCATCCTTCGCTGGTCCATCGGTCATCCCCGCGGTCGGTGAGCCATGCTGCTCTGGCTGGCTGCCCACCCGTGTGGGCCAATCAGACCGGCGACACGCTCCCTTGGTTACCCGGTGCTTTCCTCGTTTGCTGGCGGTCTGGCTTTGCGGTGCACGATCACGGCGCCTGCCGGCACAGCGGCGGCCGCGCCATTCTCCCGGCTCTTCGCTGGCGCCGTGCCGCTGGCCGCTTTGCCATTGCCCGATCGCTTCCCCTTGCCGCGATTCCTGGCGGCGCCATTCGCGGCCCCATTCGTCGCTGGCTTGACCTCTGCCTCGATCGCTTCCGCCTCCGCCTCACGCTTGCCGTCCGCCGGCGGTTGACCGCTGGAACGCTCCATGGCCTGTTTCTGGGCCTCGTTCATCTTGCGCTGCATCCAGCCCATCGGGCCGGGAGCGTAGACAGGCTCGGCGTCGCTCATGACCACCATCTCATCGAGATCTCGTGGCGGCCGATAGCCCAGCCGGCGATGCTCGGGCAGCTCGGGCAGGAACGGCGCCCACTTGATGAAGCTGCCCCAGCCGGTGATGAACCACTGCTGCACCACGCTGTAGACGCTCTGCGTCGCCCAGTAGAGCACCGGGCCGGCGGCGAAGCTCCACCCGAAGAAGACGACGGTGAGCGGCATGATGTTCATCACCGAGTTCATCATCGCCTGTTGCGGATCGGTCGATTTCGGCTGGTTCGCCGGGCGCATCATCTGCGTCTGCACGAACTGGAAGAGCCCGGCCACGATCGGCAGCAGGTGGATGGGGTCGGGGTGGGCCAGACTCGGCAACCAGAGGAAGCCCTGGTTCCAGAACCCGTCGCCCGAGTTCGACAGAGTGGTGATGGATTGGTACAGGCCGAGGAAAATCGGGATCTGGATGATCATCGGCAAGCAGCCGGCCATCGGGTTGACCCGGTACTGCTGATAGAGCGCCATCGTCTCCTGAGAAATACGCTGGCGATCGCTGCCATGCTTCTTCTGCAGATCCTTGATCAGCGGCTGCAGATCTTGCATCGCCTTGGAGGAGCGAATCGCTTTCACCGTCAGCGGCAGCATGATCGTCTTGACAATGATCGTGAAGGCGATGATGGCCAGCCCGGAGTTATGGAAGAGTGAGGCCAGACGGTCCAGCGCCAGAACCAGGAGATGAACGTACTCGTTCCAGATGGGAATGTTGACCGCTGGTCTGACCAGAGCGGGAAGTATGGTCATAAAATCCATCGTGAGGTCCGTGTCTCCTCTCCCTGCAGCGTTGAGCAGGGTGGCGTAAACGTTCGGAATGAACCGGCGCGAGCCCACGTCGCGCCATCAGGATCGGCCCTTGATCGTGGCCCGGCGCTACGGAACAGGGTCATAGCCGCTGCCGCCAAAGGGATTGCAGCGGAGGATACGCCAGACGGCACGCCGGCCACCGGCAAGGATACCGTACCGGGCGATTGCCTCGTACCCATACTCCGAACAGCTTGGGACAAAGCGACAGGCCGGCGGCAAGAGCGGCGAAACCGCCCGTCGATAGAACCCGATGATGACCAGCGCGAGCCATGCCGCCGGGCTCGGCGCGTTGCGCGGTGTCCACGGTGGGAACCCGCCTGCAAAGGCATCGCTCGCCTCCGCGTGGTGGTGAGCGGGGGAAGGGGAGGGGCGCGTACTGCTCATGCCTTGGCCTCGATCGGTCCGTCAATGGTAACCGCGCGCTCCAGCAATCCGGCTCGCCGCAGCATCCGCGTCAGAATAGTGGTCGCGGCGGCCGTCCCCGGCAGCTCCTCGATGGTGCCGCGAATGATGAAGACCACGTCGAACCCGGGGGCGAGGGCCGCATGCAAGCCGCGCACGGCCTCCCGCGTCACCCGCTTCAACCGGTTGCGCTGCACGGAGCCCCCGCTCTTCTTCCCCGCGACGAACGCGTAGCGATTGGCGGGGGGGTCGGTCGCATTGCGCAGATAGCGAATCACAAATGGACCATCGCTCACCGCGCGCCCGCGTGACCGCGCCGCCCGCACCTCGCTTTCGCGCCGCAAGCGGAGCTTTCGTTCCACGCTGATCGCTCCGGAAGCTCGAAGCGGCCAAACCTGCGAACGCCCGGGATCGGGCATTTGAGGCTGGCCGCCACGCGCGAAGGCAGAACCTAGCGGTTCTGCGTGAACTTCTTCTCTTCGGCCACCGTCAAGGCGTGCCGCCCCTTGCGCCGCCGGCGGGCCAGCACGGCCCGGCCGCCCCGGTCGGCCATCCTGGCCAGAAAGCCGAACTTGCGAATCCGCTTGATCCGCTTCGGCTGATACGTCCGCTTCGGCATCGCCGATCACCCTTTCACATCGTATTGGCGGTCCGGCCGAGTGGTGGCCGGTCCATCCGCGGGGAGCGACGACATGGCCGCCCAAAGCGCTCGAAGACTGCATGGATGCACAACGCAGGCGCACACAAAAGCGTTCCGGCGCGGCGGTCAGCCAGCAGACCGATCGGCGGAACCAACGGAGTATAGAGCCGCGTCCAGCCGATGGTCAATCCGAAATTTCGAGCCTGAACGTATCTTTAGCCAAGCCGATCTGTCACGCTGTGTGCAATCAATCGCCGCCGCATGGGACAATGCGCATCTGCCCGCCCGTGGCGCACACCCTGTCAGGCGCGACCGTCTGAGGAGGCCATTATGTTGTTTCGTGACACCGCCCCGCGCGCATCTCGTCGCGGGCTGATTACCACCGCCCTCGCCGCCAGCGCCGGGCTGATGCTGCCGCGCACCGCTTTTGCCCAGGACGCCACCCCGGCCGGACCAGGCGAGACGATCCGCTCGCAGACTCGCGATGAGCTGCGCGCTGAAATCGAAGACGCGATGAACTATAGCGATGCCGCGACTCCGGGCGGCACGTTTATCGACTCAAACGTCAACGATATCCAGACCATCCACCCGCTCATCGCCGACGACGGGGCTTCTCTGGGTGTCGTCGGATTGCTCTATGACTCATTGGTCGGTGGTGATTTCCGCACTGGCAAACCTGCACCCAACGGTCTGGCCGACTATTGGGAGATCGCGCCCGATGGCCGCACCTACACCTTCTATCTGAACAAGGATGCGAAGTGGCACGACGGAATGGACATAACCGCCGCCGACGTGCAATTCACCTTCGATGCTCTGAAGGATCCCGACCTGGGATCGTCCTATTCACAGAGCTTCTTGGAAGCGACTGAATCGTGGCGTGTGATTGATGAACATACCATTGAGGTTGTAGCCAAGGAGCCGTTGTTCACCTTCCTCTACAACTTCTTTGCGGTCATCCTGCCAAAGCACATCTGGGAGAGTGTCCCGGTCAAGGACTGGCGCACCGATGGCGGCGCCACCGGTCAGGATCCGGCGCGCGTGGTTGGCTCGGGGGCCTGGAAGTTCAAGGAATGGCGGCAAGGGGAGGAAATCTCTGTCGTTCGCAATGATGATTACTATCAGAAGGCGCCCTACGTCGATACGTATGTCATCCGCATCTGGCCCGACCAGACCTCGGTGCTTAACGGGCTGCTTAACGGCGAGATAGATATCGCCTCGCTCCAGCCCGCCGACGTGGAAAATGTGAAGGCGACGGAAGGCCTGAAGGTCGCCACCTACTCCAATCGTGGCTTCTCCTATTACATGACCAACCTCGACGCAGAGAAAACACCCCTGTTCCAGGATGTCGAAGTTCGCAAGGCGCTCTTGTATGGCCTCGACCGGGAGTCGATCGTCAACGACATCTGGCTTGGCTATGCCGAGGTAGCGCACGGAACGCAACCAGTCATTTCTTATGCCTACGATCCCACCCGGATCGAAACCGACTATGTATTCGATCCAGAGAAGGCCAAGTCGCTCCTCGCCGATGCCGGGTGGACCGACACAAACGGCGATGGCATCGTGGAAAAGGATGGGAAGCCCCTCGCCTTCGAGATGATTTACGGTTCGGGTTCTCCAACCGTCGACCAACTCGTTGCCTATATGCAGGACGCCTGGAAGGCCATCGGCGTTGAAATGACCCCACGGGCCATGGAGTTCTCGGCGCTTGTCGAGGTCATTACCGGTGACCACGACTTTGAAATGGCGATGCTGGCATTCAACTGGAGCGCCAGCTTCCTCCAGGATGCCATGTTCGGCTGCGCTCAGTACAAAGGCGGCTTCAACATGGTCAAGTACTGCAATCCAGAGGTCGACAAGTTGAACGACGAGGCGAAGCGCACGTTCGACGAAGAGGCCCGAGCCGATCTGATCATCGAGGCGACAAACATCGTCAACGACGAGTTGCCGGTGGCGGTGATGCACTTCAGCAAGAGCAACGTCGGCTACAGCGACCGCCTCCAAAACTTC
>JBBRVX010000085.1:0-19486 GCA_038246475.1 Thermomicrobiales bacterium
CGATCCGCTTGATGGCAGCAGCTTCCCGGTCGGGTGAGCGAGACGCCGCCGCCGGTGGTGGCGAGAGCCGTCTGCCTCCCTTAAGCTCCTACCCCGTTCATACCTAGATTTACCCAGATATGGCGCACTTTTTCTCGTAAATCGTGTCTATATAGATAGGGGGGTTGCACGAAACCCGCTCGCGGCCGGTGGCTGGCGTGGCGCTCGAGCCCACGTCACACCCCCCGCGCATGGGACCAACGACAGGGACGCCTGCCGCTGCCCACCCCTCACCCCCACCTGACCCTGCCGCCCGCGCTGGCCACCGCGGACGCTCATCGTCAGCGCGGGGCTCACCGGAGGAGGTATTCGCGAAGCGCCGCCCCGCACACGACACGCGGCCCCTCGCCCTGCGCACAGGCTGACCGGGGGAGGCATGCCCGAAACGCCGCGCCGCACACGACAAGAAGCCCCTCTCCCAGCGCCCTGGGAGAGGGGTTGGGGTGAGGGCTTCTCGCGGCGAGAGCAGCCTGTTCGCCTCTCCCTCCCCCGGTCCGCCTCAGCCAGGGGAGCCGACCAGCACAGTAGCCATCATCAGCACCCCCGCGCCTGGAGGCCACGGGGCAGCGGGAGCCGGGATCGTATCACCGTGCATTAGCGCGTCAGCGCTCGGTACATCCATTCACCGTTTCGTCAGGCTCATGTTCTGCTCCTGCATCGAGGCCGCCATTGCCTCGCGCTTCGAGGCCGCCATTGCCTCGCGCATCCCGGCGCCCGCTGCCCCGCGTCCTGCCCGCGTCCGTGTCTCACGTCCGCGCCGCTCACCGTGCCCATCGTCTGGCCGAGGCCGCGGTGGGCCTCGGCCCATGAAGGACGACCTGTGAGTTGCTTGCCTTACCTTCCCCTGTCATCGCGCACAAAGAGTGCGGAAAACGAGCGCAAGAAGACCGTTATTGCGGAAACAATCATCAGTAGGTCGAATTACACGACGCTAAAACAGGAAAGACCACGTCGTTTGCAGCACTAACGTCCAGCAAGGAGCAACACGACCAGCATCAAGGCAAGCAAGCCCCCGCCCACGATGAACAGCCGCCGCATATCGCCACGGATGAACGCCATCTCGTCCGCTCGCGATAACACGGTTGCCCGCGGTTCGCCAATTTGCGTTCCTCTCCGCGCCCGCTGTAGCGCGACACGAGAGGTCTGCACGCTACCCTGGACATCCAATTCGGGCGCTACGGCCGCCTCAGGTGGGAGCGAAGAAGGCCGTTTCCCAGGAGATCGGGGACCTCGTTGACGCTGTCGCGCTCGACCACTCGAAGACCGCGCGCCGGGTGTCCCGTTGCTCACATCGAATCCCACTCAATCAAGTCATCCCTCTCCTCGTACCCTGAAGCTCGCATCGACGATCTCGTGATTTGGTCGGGATCGAGGAGGCGAAACATCATGAGCTTTTCCCATCGCCTCCAGGTGTTCCTGAACGACATGACCGGGAGCCAACCGGGGCAAAATCCGCGTGAGCAACATCATAGCCGCGACGACGATTCCCACGTCGTCAAGTTGACCGATGCCCAGAAGAAAGTCGGGAATCGGATCGATGGGAGCGGCAACGTAAAGCGTCACAAGGGCAGGAAGAGCGTACTTGATTGAGCTTACGCGTTTGTCCTGAAGAAGTCGCCAAGCCAGCCGCAGTTGATCGCGTATGCCCGCGTCAAGCAGCAGGCTTGCTCCAGTAAAGGCGTTTGGGACTGCACGAGACATCGGTGAGAGTTCCTTCGCTCAGTTCTGCATTGAGAAGGCGCTGGCCTTTCGTGGAGACAACGTTATGACTCAACGCTCGGTTCCCGATTGTTGACATATATCATTGCAGCCGCAAGAGCATCAGGCGTGTTTGCGTTGAAGAATGACCGCAGCTCAGGATCATGCTTCCGCAACTCGTCGATCTCCATTCGCTTCAGCAAAACATCGCCATAGAATCCAATCACTTGCCGGTTCCCAGCGTCGAGACGGCGTTCAATTGCCTTCAGGCATCCCTTGCCGTAGATGGCATGCAACGTTTGGTAGACAAAACCGCCATGCTGTTGCCGGCTTTCCCCAGGCATCACCGGCGCGAGGACATCATAGTCCCGAGGCTCCGCGGCCATCCTTTGCAAGAGGGAAACGTTCAGGAATGGCATGTCGCAGGCCACAACCAGACAATGCATGTTGACCGCGCTTCCGATCGCCGCATGGATACCGCCGAGCGCCCCGCTTCCGGGAAACGTATCAGGGACGACCCGGGCGCCAAATTGATCGTAGCGGCCTTCATCATTTGCGATGATCATCACATCGTCAGCGACAGTCCGAATTCGCTCGATGACCAGCGCCAGCATCGATTTTCCGCCAGGTGCGAGAGGCAGCAGCGCCTTGTTCCTGCCCATCCGTGTGCTCTGGCCGCCGGCCAGAACGGCGGCGCTTAGGGGTTTCAATGCACTCGTCATGGCACACCCACGCAAACGGGAGAATTCAAGGGCGATTTCCTGGTCAGTCCTCTACCCTGGACGTATAATAATCGTTAGATATCAGCCGCGACGTTGTGGCGATATGAGGGTTCCCTCCCCACGGAGTGTCGCCCATGGGACATCGAAAAACCATACCGCGGCTTCAGCGGAGAGCACCTCTGGCAATCATGCCGGGGTGCTTTTTTGTATTCGCTCCGCGCCACAAATCTTCAAGCAGGAATGAAGTGCCGGGATTCGGCCCGGGGCTTCCAGATATTCACACGAAGGGGGCATTGCGACGATGAACTCCAGCATGATCGGTAAAATCGAAAAGGCGCATCGTTATGCCAAGGAGCCCGAACGGGTTCGGTTTGAATCGCTGGAATCCACGTTTCAAGGAAGCCATGACAGTTATCGAGTCGGTCTTGCTGGCGGTCAGTGGCACTGCTCATGCCACGCGTTTTCGTCCCACGCGGTCGGGAACTGTGCCCATGTCATGGCCTTGCAACAGCTGTTTGCCCCGATGCTCTCCGAAGATGCGCGCTACGGAGGCGATGATCTGGCCGTTTCACCAGTGACGCGTCCGCTTGCAAACTAGAGACCCGCTTCTGGGCATTCGACATCGGGGTGCTGGCAGTCGCGTCCGCGCTGGTGCGCGCGTCTTCTTTGCAGCATGACGCTTGCGGACCGCGGGGTGAAGCAGCGCCCCTCTCCTATCGCGTTGACAACGGCCGAGAGCGAGATGGTGTCCGGCAAACGTGGGCCGGCATTGGAGCTGGCGTCCCGGATTCTCATTCGCATGGCTCCTATGTATGGCGCCTCGAGCCTCCTTCCGGTGACAAAAGCGCATTTGGACGGGGTAATTCTCTCTGGCTCCTCCGGCCTTGCCTTCGCGGAGCGCCTCGCGGATCTCGGCGGCCAGGTTGCGGTGCCCACCTCGTTGAATGTGATGTCGATGGATCAAGAGCGTTGGCGCTCGTGGGGGCAGGACGCGGATTATGCCGGCCGCGCGTATCGGCTCGGTCAGGCATATGTACGGATGGGCGCCCAGCCGACGTTTACGTGCGCTCCCTATCAGACTGCCTATGCACCGTCGTTCGGAGAGCAGATCGCCTGGTCGGAATCCAATGCCGTCGCCTACGCGAATTCGGTGATCGGCGCCAGAACGAACCGCTACGGCGATTACCTCGACGTCTGCTGCGCCTTGACCGGCAGAGTACCCGCCGCGGGGTTGCACCTCGACGAGCCCCGCCTGGCCACCGTCGTCATTCAGCTGGATCCCCTGCATGACGAACTGGTTTCCCGTGATGATTTCTACCCCGTGCTTGGCTACTTCCTAGGAACGTCTGTTGCCGATGAGATTCCCGTGGTCTGTGGCCTGGAAACCACGCCTTCAGAGGATCAACTGAAGAGCCTGGCGGCCGCCGCCGCCTCATCTGGCGCCATCGCCATGTTTCATATCGTCGGCATTACGCCGGAAGCGCCATCGATTACTGACGCGCTCGGCGGCCGCGTCCCCACGCGAACGATTCGGGTAACGCTCGCCGATCTGAATAAGACTCGTGAACAACTCTCGACGTCCCGCACCGACGATGTCGATGTTGTCGCGTTTGGCAGCCCGCATTGCAGCTTGGAGGAGTGTCGCACCCTGGCCAGGCTGATGGCCGGGCAACGCGCCGCGAAGGATGTCGACGTCTTCATCACCACGAGTCGTGTCGTGCGAGAGCTGCTCGCCCGCTCGGGAGATCTCGCCATCCTGGAGAGTTTCGGAGCTCGTGTGACCGCCGATACCTGCATCGTCGTTGCGCCATTGGTCAACCCCTCCGCTCGCGTGCTGATGACCAACTCCGCGAAATACGCCCACTACGGTCCCGGCTTGCTCAATGTCGCATCGGTTTACGCCTCGACGGAGGCCTGCGTGGAATCCGCGATTCTGGGACGAGTCGTGCGAGAAGACGGCCCATGGAGCTGATAGGACGCTTTCGCGGCGAACCTCTTGTCGCGAAAAAGATATCCGCAAAGGCGCTCGCCGCCGATGTCCCGCTCAGCTTCTGGGGAGGCTATGAAGCGGAAACCGGTATGATCATCGATCAACGACACCCGCTCGCGGGGGAGCTTGCCTCAGGTCGGGTGCTTGTCATCCCCACTGGCCGCGGCTCCTGTTCTGGGAGCGGGGTTCTCCTTGAAGCCATATTCGCGCACACCGCGCCGGCCGCCATCATCATCTCTCTCATCGACCCCATCATTGGCCTGGGCTGCATCCTCGGCGACGAGCTTCATCAGTCACATCCCGCCCTGATTCTGATGAATGAAATCGATCGCCAGCAGATCGCCACCGGGGATACCGTATCCATTGACGAAGAAGGCTGGGTCTCCGTCCTACGTCATCGCGGCGCCAGCTAGCGCCGCCTGGGCCAGGGCTTCAGCCTTGTCTGTACGCTCCCAGGGCACATCAATGTCTTCGCGGCCGAAATGCCCGTAGGCCGCGGTCTGTTGATAGATTGGCCGCTTCAGATCCATCGAGTCAATGATCGCTTTCGGCCGCAGGTCGAAATGCTCGCTGATCAGTTTCAGGATCAGGTCGTCAGGCACCGTCCCCGTCCCAAACGTTTCGATCATGATCGACACCGGCCGCGCTTTGCCAATCGCATACGAAACCTGAATCTCGAACCGATCCGCCAGACCTGCCTTCACCACATTCTTGGCAACATAGCGGGCAGCATATGCCGCCGATCGATCGACCTTGGTGGCATCCTTCCCCGAGAAGGCTCCCCCACCATGGCGCGCCATGCCTCCGTAGGTATCGACAATGATCTTGCGGCCCGTGAGTCCCGCGTCAGCCATTGGCCCACCAATCTCGAAACGCCCGCTCGGATTGATCAGCATGTTCGTCCGTTCATCCAGCAACCGGTTGGGGATGACCTTCCGGACGATCTCTTCAACAATCGTCGTCTCGATCTCTTCATTGGTCACATCCGCGGCGTGCTGCGTCGAAACCACCACGGTGTCGATGCGCGCGGGCTCCCCCCGGTGGTATTCCACCGTTACTTGCGCCTTCCCATCCGGCAACAGCCAGGGAATCTCACCCGACTTGCGTGCGCCGGCAAGGCGGCGACACAGATTGTGGGCCAGGGCAATCGGCAGTGGCATCAGTTCTGGTGTTTCGTTGCACGCGAAGCCGATCATCATCCCCTGGTCGCCCGCGCCGACCCGGTCGAACTCGTCTTCCAGTTCTCCAGCGCGCAGTTCGACCGACTTGGTGACCCCGGACGATATCTCCGGGCTCTGGTCCTTGATGGCGACCATGACGCCGCAGGTCTTCGCATCGAAACCGTGCGATGAATGGGTGTAGCCAATCCCATCGACCGCCGCGCGCACGATCGCTGGAATATCAACCCACGTCTTCGTCGAAATTTCACCGAAGACAATGATCATCCCAGTTGTCGTCGCGGTTTCGCATGCCACGTGCGCGTCCGGGTCTTTCGCCAGCACCGCATCAAGCACCGCATCCGAAATCTGGTCGCACACCTTGTCGGGGTGGCCCTCGGTCACCGATTCAGACGTAAAGTAGGTCTTGTCGGCCGTCATCCAACTGTCGCCGTGATTACCCATAGTCTCCTCGCATATCTCGCATCGGACTGAGAAGTGACGTTGGCTAAGTGCCGCCTTCCCATGAGGTCATGTATCGCTCTTGCTCCTCCGTAAGCTGATCGATGTCGATATTCATCGCGGCCAGCTTCAATCGTGCGATTTCCTGATCGATGTCTGCCGGAACGCTGTACACGTTTGGTTGCAGATTCTTGCCTTCTCGCACGAGGTAGTCGACCGCGAGAGCCTGATTGGCGAAGCTCATGTCCATCACGCTCGCCGGATGTCCCTCCGCCGCCGCGAGGTTGATCAGCCGCCCCTCGCCGAGCAGAATCACCCGCTGATCGGGCCCTAGCACAAACTCTTCGACGAACGGCCGCAAGGTCCGCCGTCCCTCGCCCGACATCTCCTCCAGCGCACTGATATTGAGCTCCGCGTTGAAGTGGCCCGAATTCGCCAGGATCGCGCCATCCTTCATCTGGTCGAAGTGATTGCGATCGACGACATTGATGTTGCCGGTCGCCGTAACGAAGATGTCGCCAAGTGCCGCGGCACGATCCATGGTCGTCACCGCGAATCCATCCATCGCCGCCTCGAGCGCCCGCACCGGGCTGATTTCGGTCACCACAACCCGCGCGCCCATTCCCCGCGCGCGCATCGCGATGCCCTTCCCGCACCAGCCGTAACCCGCGACCACCAGCGTCTTGCCAGCCAGGAGTATGTTCGTGGCTCGCAGAATTCCGTCGATCGTGCTCTGTCCCGTGCCGTAGCGATTGTCGAAAAAGTGCTTCGTCTCGGCATCATTCACCGCGACGACGGGAAAGCGCAACAATCCTTCGTTGAAGAGTGCGCGATGCCGCACCACCCCGGTGGTGGTCTCTTCCGTTGCACCGATGACGTCGTCGAGAAGTTCTGGCCGTTCCTGATGAATCATCGTCACGACATCCGCCCCGTCGTCCACGATGATCTGCGGTCCATGGTCAAGCGCCGCTCGAATGTGGCGATAATAGGTTTCGTTGTCCTCACCTTTGATCGCGTAGACGGAAATCCCCTCCTCGACCAGCGCCGCGGCTACTTCATCCTGCGTCGAAAGCGGATTGCTGGCACAGAGCACGGAATTCGCGCCACCGGCCTTCAATGCCAGGGCCAGGTTCGCGGTTTCCGTGGTGATGTGCGCGCAGACGACGATCCTTACGCCATCCAACGGTCGGTCGATCGCGAATTGATCGCGAATCTGACCGAGCACCGGCATTTCCCGGGACGCCCAATCGATCCTCCGCCGGCCTTCAGCGGCCAGTCCGGGATCCTTGATATCGAAGGGTCGGGTATTCGGCGGCGAATCTACCATCAGTTCAGACTCCTCTCAACGCGGCTTTGCTCAGCCGTTCCAGGGCACGATATCGGTCGACCGGACGCTGCAGCCACTCAACTTCGATGGCCCCCGCGTAATCCGGAAAGACCCGATCGAACCGTTCTACAAATTCGTCAGCCGAATAATGATGTTCCTGCGTGCCATGCTGCTCAACGGCGTACGTTGCACACAGGGAGCCCATCCGCCCGGCAACCTCTAATGGCAGACCAAGCATGAGCCCTTTGAAGATCCCGGCCCGATACGCGTCACCACCACCGGTAGGATCGCGCAACGGCTCTGCTTCGGCGGGCGGAATCTTGACATGTTGGCCTTCGAGATAGAGCTCCGAGCCAAAGCTGCCGAGGGTGACTCCCACAAACGGTAGCCGCTCAACAAGGTGATCGACTGACAAGCCGGTTTTCTGCTCAATCACCGCCATCTCGTAATCACTGCCGATGATTCCCCAGGCATAGCCGATGCCTTCCAGCAGCTCCTCTTCCGACAGCGACACAACCTGCTGCGAGGCATCGTAGATCAGGCGGCAACTCGATTCGCCGAATTCCCGCGCATGACGGCGCATCGTTTCCCGCGTGGTCGGGCCCACAAAGCCAAACAGCGCATCGCGCGCGACCTCTGCCACCGAAATCTGCTCAGCATATGACGATGCGCCTGGATAGAAGCCAGCGATCTGGTTCCCCGCCAGATCTGTGGTCATGAACGCCGATCCCGTCAGCTCATCGGAGACATCGACGACCAGGGTGGTGTCGATCGCAAGTGCTTCGCAAGCGGCCCGGTATTCATGGAAATCCGACCCTCCCGCGCCCACCAACGCGGGCCGTTCGCCCACCAGCGCAAAGTTATAAGCCACATTGCCCGCCACACCCCCGCGATGCCGCCGCAGCGAATCAAAGAGAAAGCTGACCGACAACACATAGACCTTGCCCGGGATAATGTGATCCTGGAAGGATCCTGGATACGTCATGATGTGGTCGTATGCCAACGATCCGCTTATGACAATTGTCGGGCATTCCTTGTTCGCGGCCGGCTCCATTCCTGATGTAGCCTCCCAGGCTCTGCTCTACGCAACCGCGGGAGAATAGCACGCACCCCCGCGTCGAATTCATTCCGCGATACGTCCTGAATTGACGGACGCCAGCGCACGTGCAACGAGCTCATCGGACACATCATCGCGCAGTGTGACTCCCCCGCCTGGCAAGGGCAGCACAAAGCGCTGTCGTCCCGCGACGCGCTTCTTGTCGCTCTTGAGACGCAACAGCGCAGTCGCCTCATCAAAGTCGGCTGTCGATGACAGGTCGAACCGGCCTATGAGCTCGGCAATCCGCCGGCCGTCTACATCGTCACACGCGCCAAGCGCGGTTCCGATCTGGCTCGCCGCGCACATGCCCACCGCCACCGCCTCCCCATGCAGCAGCGTGTAGTCAGCGGCCTCAATGGCATGGCCGAGCGTATGGCCAAAATTGAGAAATGCGCGGATCCCCTGTTCTCGCTCGTCCGCGCCTACTACAGCGGCTTTCAGCGCGATGTTGCGCCAAATGATGTACGACAGTGCCGGCTCCGCCAATCGCTTGAGGTTCGTCGCATTTCTGATAAGAAGGGAGGCGAGATCATTCCGCTCGCCATCCGGCGTAGAACGTTGGATTACAGCATGCTTCACGACTTCGGCCCAACCCGAACGCAGCTCTCGGGGAGGAACAGTGCGCAGCAGCTCAGTGTCGACAACAACGAGCCGCGGTTGGAGAAACGATCCGATCAGATTCTTGCCCGCGGGGTGATTGATGCCGGTCTTGCCGCCGACGCTGCTATCAACAGCGGCTAACAGCGTGGTAGGAACCTGGACGAGTCCAACTCCGCGCAATACAGTTGCCGCGACGAAGCCAGCCAGATCCCCGACAACGCCCCCGCCCAACGCAATCACCACGTCGTCACGCTCGATCCCGTTGCCAAGGAGCCAGTCATAGAGGGTGCCTGTGGTGGCCAGGCTCTTGCTTCCCTCCCCCGCGGCGACCTGCCGGGTTTGCACGCCAAATCCGGCTCCCTGCAACGATTCTTGGGCAAGCGCTCCATGCAGGGGTCCGACATTCGCGTCGGTCACGATCCAGGCGCGTTGCGTGTTCGGCCAGTGCAGGCGAACGCGCTCTCCCAGTCTCGCCAAAAGCCCGGGCCCCACGGCGATATCCGAGCTTGCCGACGCCGCGTCGAGCCGAAGCGCAAGCGGCTGGCCGTGGACAAGGCGAACCACCCCGGCGAGCTCGTCCGCCACACCGGCGGCATCCATGCTGTCAACCGCGAGTGTCAGGTCCGCCTGGTCATAGGCGTGCTGGCGCTCACCTTTGAGCGTGCGAACGCGGGAAAGCGGATCAGCGGAAACGAGGAGAGGCCGTTCCACCGTCTCTCCCTCCTCGCCCTCTTGGGCCTTGAGTCGCTGCAGGATCGTCTCTGGCTCAGCGTCCAGGCCGATCACCAGACACCCCGCGTTGCCCAGAAGGCGTTCGCCCCATGCCGACGCATCGACCGCGGCTCCGCCGCCGGTCGCAATCACGATCTCCTTGCGCTCAAAGAACGTCTCTAACGTGGCACGTTCCTGTGCTCTGAACGCTGCCTCGCCATGTTCTCGAAAGAATGTTGGAATCGAGACTCCCGAGGATCGCTCGATCTCCTCGTCCGTGTCCCCACTGGTCCACCCCAGTCGATCGGCCAACAACCGGGCGACCGTGCTCTTCCCCGTCCCACTGAAACCGACCAGTACGATTCGTGTGACCTCGGCCACAAACCCTCCGCATCGCCAACGCATTCTCAGAACTGCACCACGGTGAAAGTGTCATTCCGACGAAGGAACGTGTCATTCCGACGAAGCAGGAATCTCGTCGTGTTCCTCGTCCGTCCGCCCATGCGCCCGCGCTCGCTCGCACATTCGGGAAGTCGCTCTAAGCGTGTCCAGGCACTCAGCCTGCCAGTATAGTCAGGGTGCTTGCGCCAAACATTTCCCCAACAGAGGAGCGATCTTTCACCATGAGCGTGCCCGATTCGATTCTCGCCCTCGATCAGGGCACCACATCCAGCCGCGCCATGCTCTTCGACGTCGCGGGCAGGCAACAAGCGTTGGCCCAACAACCGACCACGCAGCACTTCCCGCGGCCTGGATGGGTCAATCAGGACGCCCCCGAAATATGGGCGACGACGCGTTCATGCGCGCATGCGGCGCTCTCGAACGCGGGCGTTCCCGCGAGCGGCATTGCGGCCATTGGGATCGCCAATCAACGCGAAACCCTCGTCGTTTGGGACCGCATTACGGGTGTTCCCATTCATTCGGCCATCGTATGGCAGAGCCGCCAGAGCCAACCGCTGGTTGACGCCTTGATCGATCGAGGAATGGGCCCAACCTATGAATCATTGACGGGACTGGTGCCCGACGCGTACTTCACGGCAACGAAGCTCGCCTGGTTGTTAGATAGCCAGCCTGAGCTCCGGCGTCGAGCCGAAGCGGGAGAGCTATTGGCTGGCACAATCGACTCGTGGCTGATATGGAAGCTCACGGGCGGAAAGGTGCATGCAACCGACGCCTCCAATGCCTCTCGCACCATGCTCTTTGACATTCGGAAACAGGCCTGGTCGCCACAACTTCTATCCGACCTTGCCATCCCCACGGCCATGCTGCCGGCGGTTGTTGCCAGCGCTGGACCCATCGGGATCACCGATCCCGAGCTGTTTGGAACTGAGATCCCCATCTGTGGGGTAGCCGGAGATCAGCAGGCCGCCCTCTTCGGCCAGACGTGCTTCGCTCCCGGCGAGGCCAAGAATACCTACGGCACTGGCTCGTTTCTCCTCATGAACACTGGTCCCGTGGCGCACCGCTCGACCCATCGGTTGCTCACCACCATTGCCTGGCAGCTCGGATCAGAAGTCACCTACGCCCTCGAGGGAGCCGTGTTCGTCAGCGGCGCGGCGGTCCAATGGCTTCGCGATGGGCTGGGCATTATCGAAACGTCAGCGGATGTCGAAGAGCTGGCAGCCTCGGTCCCAAATTCCGGCGGAGTGACATTCGTTCCTGCCCTAACCGGCCTGGGTGCCCCGCATTGGGACGCCGGGGCCAGAGGAACCCTGTTGGGCATCACTCGAGGCACGACCAAGGGTCATCTTGCTCGCGCCACGCTCGAGGCCATCGCATGGCAGACCCGCGACGTGATCGACGCCATGGCCGCCGACTCGGGGACGCCACTAACGAACCTGCGAGTTGACGGCGGGGCTTCGCGTAACAATCTGCTCATGCAGATCCAGGCCGATGTGCTGGGTGTTCCGGTTGTTCGACCCAAAAACGTGGAAACGACAGCCGTTGGCGCGGCCTTTCTCGCCGGCCTCGGTTCTGGACTCTGGCCCACTCAGGCATCCCTCAAAGAGCGCTGGGAAATCGATCGCGTCTTCGAGCCAGCCATCAGCAACGAGGATCGAGAAGAACGGTACGAAGTGTGGAATCGCGCCATTGCCAGGTCAGCCCACTGGGTGACATGAGGAAAGCACTGCTCAATCGTTGTCGCCGGACTCGATGCTTTTGATACGGTCATCGTCTCGCACGATCGTCAGGTGTGGCGTCGGCTTCCCACCCTGCGTCGCATCCGAACTTTTCAGGATGCGGCGCAATCCTGGCAAATTGAGCTCGCGCAACCTCTCCACCGCCTGCCGGCTAAACTGCTCCAGTTGATCCCTCGAAGGCCTCATTCCAGTCCGGTAATAGAAGTCCGCGGCACGGCCGACGGCCATCGTGCCGCCGTACGCAATCGCCAACTTTGGAATTGTCCCGGCGGCAAACGGCAGCAGGGTCACTGCCTCCCGCGCAACAGTTCGCCAGACCAATCCCGCGCCAACAACCGGCAGGACCTCCTGCAAGATTCCGCGCTGATCGTCGAGATCACGCCCGTGCACGGCCGCCAGTTTGTAGAGCATCATGACCTGATTCTTTGTCAGGACGATAAAATCCGCGCCAGCAGCCGCGATGTTTCCAATCACGGGCAACAACGTTGGAATGTTGGAGACGAGAGAGAACTGCACATTTGCCGACGCTGTCTCGTCGATGACCTGCTTTGCCGCCGCTGCCCGGAAGGCCGGCAACGCCCTCCCAAAGGCCGGCGCACGGTCGATGTTTCGCTTGAGGAGATCCGCTCGCAATCGGTCAATCGCGGTGGCGTCGTCCGCCGATTTCCCCTCGAAGCGCACGATGGGCACGGGAGGCGATTCAAACCGGAGCGCCTCCGCAATGCGCGATCCTGCTCCGGTCCGCTCCGGATCCCAGATGATTGCGGCATCGAGACGCCCAACCGCATCGACCGGTTCATCAACCGCGCGATAGATGGACGAAAACTGTCCTTCGGGACCAGTAATCGCCAGGCCCAGGCGTCGCGAATCATCGGAAGACGGGGCAACGATCAGGAGGCGCGGCGCCGTCTGCGCCTGCTCGCGAATCTCCTCCAGGCTCACTTCCCGCAAGACGTTCATCATGGTGCGCATTGCGTCAAGCGCGCCGAGTCTTTGCACCGTTCTTCCTCCGCTGTCTCACGCCGCCCGGGAACAAATCTCCCAGATCGGCGAAGCTCCTTATCAATTCTAGTGGCTGCCAGCCTGCCTCCGGCTTTTTACAATACGCAACGCCCAAGCAAGATAGCGTCCAGCAGCGTCCCTGCTGGTACACGTTCGAACTCCTCCGGCACCACCAGAAGCGCATCGGCGCACGCCAGCGAGCTCAGCACGCCTGCCCCCTGCTCGCCAACAGGGTGCGCGATCGGAGGCCCAAAGGCTTCCTGTTCGAGCCGCACGCGGAGATAATGCCGCCTTTGGCCTATGTTTTCGATCGGTTCCGCGGCTTTGGCACGAATGGTCGGCGGTTCGACCCTCGGATCGCCAAGCATTTTGCGAATGGCCGGCCTCCCGAACAACAGGAAACTGACCGCCGCCGCAACGGGATTGCCTGGCACGCCCAGCAGCGGTGTTCCCCCCAGGTGTCCGAAAGCGAGCGGCTTGCCCGGCTTCATTCTCACTTGCCAGATCGCGACTTGGCCGTCCGCCCGCAGCACGTCTTTCACGAAGTCGAAGTCACCCAACGAAACGCCGCCCGAGGTCACGATCAGGTCCGCATCTCGTGCTTCTTCCAATCGACCGCTCAAGTCCTCGATCGTATCTCGCGCCACCCCCAGGAGTCGTACCCTGGCGCCCCACGACTCGGCCAGACCGCCAAGAACAAAGGCATTGCTATCTCGAATCTTGCCCGGCGGCAGATCGAGATCGGGCATCATCACTTCATCGCCGGTCGAAATAATCGCAACAAGAGGACGCCCATAAACTGGCGCGGTGGACTGCCCAACGGACGCGAGCAATCCCAGATCCGGCGGGTCGAGCAGTTGGCCGCACCGTGCCACAATGGATCCCGCCCGGATATCTTCACCCGCCTCGCGAACATTATCCATTTTCGCGGGCGCGCGAAAGACTTGAACCTCGGAGCGTCCGCTCTGACCATGTCGCGCCGCTTCATCGGTCTCCTCAAAGCGAACGACAGCATCAGCGCCTTCCGGCAGCGGAGCTCCAGTCATGATGCGGATCGCCGCGCCACTCCTGAGGTTCGGTACATTCGGCTCCCCCGCGGCCACGTGTGCATCCACCGGCAAGGTCACTGGGTGGCGCCACGACGCCCCCACAACGTCCGCGCAACGAACGGCGTAGCCGTCCATCGCGGAGTTGCGAAACGGTGGCACATTGTCGCGTGCCTCGACATCGGACGCCAGATGCCGCCCCCGGGCTTCCAGTAGCGGTACGTGCTCGGCGGGCAGAGGCGTAAACGCCGCCAGAATGCGCTCGAGCGCGGTATCGACATCGAGCATTCGCTCGACATCTTCCCATGGGCGCTCCACGAGTCGCGTTGTTGGTTCCGGCACGGCGGGTTATCCCTGCTCTCTCAGTTGCTGGAACTGCCGTCGGATGCCAGCCGTTTCATGGAGTCCACCAACTCCTGCACGGCTCCAGCCGACTTTTTCAGCGCGGCCGATTCGTCAGGCGTCAGCGAGAGAGAAATGATCTGGCGTACTCCCCCTTCACCAAGCTTGACGGGCACGCCCACAAACAATCCCTCGATCCCATATTCTCCTTGAAGCATGACGCTGCACGGAAGCACCCGCCGCTTGTCGAGCAAAATGGAATCGATCATCTCCACAACTGATGCGCCGGGAGCCTGGTAGGCGCTTCCCGTCTTCAACAGGCCAACGATCTCCGCGCCGCCATTCGCGGTTCGATTTTCCAGCGCCTTCACCGTCTCCGGCTCAAGGATTTGAGTGATCGGCACGCCCGCCACCGTCGAGTACCGCGATATCGGCACCATCGTGTCGCCATGCCCACCAAGCACCATGGCGCTCACATCCTCCACGGAGACATCGGTCGCCTCGGCGATGAACGAGCGGAAACGCGCGGAATCAAGCACCCCTGCCATGCCAATCACCCGTTCACGCGGGAGTCCGGCGGCGGCGAAAGCGACATGACACATGGCATCCAGTGGATTCGAAACGACAATCAAAATGCATTCAGGCGAATGCGCGATGGCCTGTTCGGTCACGGAGCGCACGATGCCCATGTTGGTGCGCAACAAATCGTCCCTGCTCATGCCTGGTTTGCGCGCAATGCCGGAAGTGATGACGACAATGTCCGAGCCAGCCGTCTCCGCGTAACCGTTCGATCCTGAAAGCTCGCTATCGTACCCAAGCACTGGCGCGGTTTCCGCCAGATCGAGCGCCTTCCCTTGCGGAAGTCCTTCGACAATGTCGACCAGCACAATATCGGCGTAGTCACGCAATGCCAGATACTGGGCGACCGCGCCGCCCACCATCCCCGCCCCAATCACGCTGACCTTTGGCCTGTTTCGCCCGATTCGACCGGTCGCCATGGTCCTTCTGTTCTCCATCACTCGCGCGGAGCAGTGCATGCACTCATTCGCGCCAACGGATTGTGTCAACTCCGGGTAGGATACGCCGTTCCTCGCCTTCCTTGAGCGGCCGAGAATTACCAAGGCCAAGGTTCGACCCCGCGTGGATCTCGGCGGTTGACGGCCAGCAGAAGCGGTCCTTATAATCGGTCGGTGCCGGCCAAAAGCTTGCCCAGGTGGCGGAACTGGCAGACGCGCTAGCTTGAGGGGCTAGTGCCCGTTTAGGGCGTGAAGGTTCAAATCCTTTCCTGGGCACCATATCGAGCCAGCCACGGGCGATTAGCTCAGCTGGAAGAGCGCCACGTTTACACCGTGGATGTCAGAGGTTCGAGCCCTCTATCGCCCACCAGGCGGGGCACAGCCCTCCTGCCAAGGTAGCTCAGTTGGTAGAGCTCACGACTGAAAATCGTGCGGTCAGCAGTTCGAGTCTGCTCCTTGGCACCCATGGGTCCCCACAACACCGCCGGCTCGATGGCAACGCATCGCGCGAACGAGACATCGCGAGCCCTTCGCTGGCGTCCTGGGATGTTACGTTCCAGCGGTCGCACACGTTCACAACTGAAACCAAATTCCCAGCCGAAATCGAGCCAGCCTCGTTGTCAACCAAGATCATTGGGTTTCCGTGGGCAAATCCTCGCGCTCTCCCCACTCATTCCATGAACCGTCGTAGTTCGCGTAGTCGGTATGTCCGGTTCGATCGAGCGCAAACAAGACCGCCGTCGCGGTGACTCCCCCATTACAATAGGCAATCACCCGCACTTCCGGCTGCACGCCTCCGTTCACCAGAAGTTCTCGCTGCTCATCGAGAGACTTCCAGGGTCCGTCTGCGTTCACAAACGACTTCGCCGGGATATGCACGGCGGTTGGGATATGCCCACCTCGGCTGCCCCGCACAATTTGTCCGGAGTATTGCCCCAGGTCACGAGCGTCGACGATGCGCCCCGTGCCATGGCGGCTTGACTCCAGTACCTCGCTTGCCTCGACGCGCAGTTCGGGCCGGAGCGTGGGTGTGAATTGCACGCTCGGAACGTCAGGCGACTCCTGGTCGATCTCCCGCCCTTCGGCAGTCCACTTGGTGAAGCCGCCGTCCAGCACCGCGACTCGGTCATGCCCGTGGTACTTCAGCGCCCACCAGAGCCGTGTTGCAAAGTGCCCACCCGTATGGTCGACGACGATCACGTCCGTGCTGTCCCCCACGCCAATCGCTTCCATCGCCGCCGCAAATGCTTCGGGCCGCGCGATTTGAGCCTTTACCGGGTCATCTTCGTCCACGATATCCGCTGTCCAGTCGACGTAAACCGCGCCTGGGATATGGCCCTTCTGATATTCATCGTTGGCCGCCAGATACTCCGCGTGTTGCCGCCCTCCCCCCAGGTCCGTGGTCTGCACATACCCTCGAATATCGACAATCCGGAGGTGTGATTCGTGGCGATGCGCCGCCAGCCACTCGGTGCTGACCAGGCTGTCAGGGAGGATTGTTGCGGACATGGTTGTCTCCTTCCGGGCGCATTTTCAGCAGAGTTTGGAAGACTTCTTTGCGCGGCTTGCGCTTGACGGTCGCCAACCACCTGTCTATCATACCGGTGCGAAGCGACGCGGAAGTGGCTCAGTGGTAGAGCATCTCCTTGCCAAGGAGAAGGTCGCGGGTTCGAATCCCGTCTTCCGCTCCAGATTTCCCCGGGCTTGCGCCCGGGCTTTTTTGTGTGCGGCCTTCGATTGCCGGGTATTCTATCCAACGCATCTCGCCTGCGCGGACGTGGCGGAAAGGCAGACGCCGCGGTCTTAAAAACCGCTGATGGGCAACCATCGTGCGGGTTCGAATCCCGCCGTCCGCACCAGAATCTGCCAGCCCAATCGATCCACTTTGCGTCCCGTGGCGATCCTACTTGGCCAGCTCTTCACCGCCGACGCGTGACCATCGTTGACATCCACGGCTGAAGATGCCCTCTCCCACCGCGACATCCATCGGCGCTTCACGACTTCCCTTGTGCATTAGCACCGCGACTCCATCAAGACACGGTTCACGATGCAGCGGACCAGACGAGGTTGCCGTATAGTGACCGTTCGAGGCCGGGCAACCTTTCCCAAGGCAAAAGCCGCGACGCCTTTAGCGGACCCAGCGCAACATCGGAGCAAGTCCCATGTCGATGGACGTTACAAAGGGCACGACCCGCGTGTACATCGATCCCAAACGCTGCATCGCGAACGCGAAGTGCACCACCGCCGCGCCGGGCATCTATGTCCTCGACGAAGAGACCGGTGTCGCTGTCATCGAAAATGCCGAAGATGCCACCATCGAACAGCTCTTTGCCGGGGCTCGTGCCTGCCCGACCCAGGCCATCATCATCGAGCAGTTCGGCCGTCGCATCTTCCCGACAATCCTCACGCCCATGTTTGGCGAAGCGCACTCGAACGAACATGACGACGAGGAATAATCTCCCCGCCCAAAAGATACCCATGATCAGCGAGCAACCGGATTTCCGCCCATAGCCTCAGCAGAGGCGGCGCGAAGGAGCAAATGGTGTGGTTCAAAATGCCCAGCGTTGGAAACGCTTGGGATTTCTTCTGCTCGGAACGCTTCTCATCTCCCTTGCCCCCGTCTGGGCTGCCGCCCAAAGCGCCACCCCGATCGCCTCGCCGGTCGGCACGGAGTCTCCCGGCGCTCTTCCTCCCGCGTGGCTTGAATTCGGCAGTGATGGCCGCTTGACGGCCCGCGCCATCGTGCCCTTGTCCTGTCCGCCGATCACGCTCGATGGCGGCGACACCCCGATGTCCGTGAGAGCCAAGGCCACGGTGGACTTCCCTGTCGTCGTCTGCGAAGCGACGATTCCGTTTGGCGTCACATCGGCAACGATCTTGAACCAGATTCTGCCTCTGCCGAACGGACCCATCAATAGGATCGCCATCATCGGTGATACCGGTTGTCGTCTCGATGATTGGGGAAAGAAGTACCAGGCGTGCAACGATCCGGCATCTTGGCCCTTTGCCCAGGTTGCCGCCTCCGTGGCGGAATGGGAGCCGGATTTGATCATCCATGTTGGCGATTACCTCTACCGCGAATCACCCTGTCCGCCTTCGGGATTCGATTGCGTCGGCAGTCCCCATGGCGACAATTGGCCAACCTGGAGCGCGGATTTCTTCGCACCCGCCTCATCACTCCTGGCCAGCGCTCCCTGGTTGCTGATGCGTGGCAACCACGAGACATGCGATCGCAACCCGGCGGGATGGTTCATATTCCTTGACCCTCGGTCCTACAGCGATGCCTGCGAGCGGTTCACCGATCCGTACGTCGCGCCAGTCAACGGCCTGACCTTTGCCGTCATCGACTCCGCCGAGGCGGCCGACACAAAAGCCTCGCCCGAAGAAGACGCCGAATACGCGCGCCAGTTCGACCAGCTTGCAAGGGAATCCCCCGCGGGATCGTGGCTGGTGACCCACCGACCAGTACAAGGCATCCTCGATTTCAATCATGGGGACATCGAAGTTCAGAACGCTGCGTTCGAGGCGGCGACCGGGGGCGCAATGAAAGGCGGTTATGCCCTCGTGCTGTCTGGTCACATTCATCTGGCCGAGGTGATCGCATCCGATTCGGACGCGGAGCGGCCACCGCAGGTAATCGCGGGCAATTCTGGTACGGCGCTGGACGAAATCTCCCTGGCGACCCCTACCGTTCCTGATTTCGGCGATCCGGCCATCGAAGAAGTCGAGGTCTACGCATCGTTTGGCTTTCTCACGATGGAACCAATCGGCGATGGGTGGTTGGCGGTTCAGCGAGACGCGGCGGGCCAGCCTCTCGTGGAATGCGTTCTCGAAACGCCGGACCTTCGTTGCGAGTAATCCGAAATGCGGTTAAAGCCTGGAGCTTTCTCTGAAGCGCTCGGTTCGTTCCCCCCTCTCTCCAGCGCACTGGGCCGGGCGCCCGCGTGCGGGTGGCGGGGTAGGGGGGTGAGGGCTCGCCGCGGCGCCACGACCGATTACCCGGATTCCGTAAAAACAATTGCATGTGCAAATGAAGCGGGGGGGCCGGCGGGCGCCCCCGGGGGGTGGGTTTTGTGAAGGGGGGGGGGGGCGTTGGGCCAGGCCCCCGGCCGCCCCGGGGGGGGGCCGGCCGGC
>JBBRVX010000086.1:0-19421 GCA_038246475.1 Thermomicrobiales bacterium
CGGTCATGCTCGTGCGGCCGTTGGCGTACCGCTCGTTAACCTTTTCCCAGTTGATGGTGTTCCACCAGGCTTCGAGGTAGTCGGGGCGCCGGTTTTGGTACTTCAGATAGTAGGCGTGCTCCCAAACGTCGTTGCCGAAAACGGGGAAGCCGGTCGTCTCGACGATCCCGGCCATGAGCGGGTTGTCCTGATTCGGGGTGGAAACGACCGCCAGCTTGCCGTCGGAGCCGATGATGACCCAGGCCCAGCCCGACCCGAAACGGCCGACGCCGGCTTTGTTGAACTCGGTCTTCAAGGCGTCGAAGCTGCCGAAGGAATCGTTGATCGCCTGGGCGATTTCCCCCTGAGGAGCGCCGCCGCCGCCCGGCTTCATGATCTCCCAGAACATGGAGTGGTTGTAGTGGCCGCCGCCGTTGTTGCGGACCGCGGTCCGCTTGTCGTCGGGAACGAGATTGAGATTGCGCACTAGCTCATCGATGCTCATGTTGCCGAACGCCGTGCCCTCGGTGGCGGCATTCAGGTTGTTGACATAGGCCTGATGATGCTTGTCGTGGTGCAGATGCATCGTGGCATCGTCAATGTGCGGCTCAAGGCCATCGTAGGCGTACGGCAGCGGGGGGAGCTCGAAAGCCATCGTCAAGAAACCTCCTGATGCTGGGCGGTTGAACATCCGCCTCGTGGCAGGCCGGAAAGCCCGGCAGATGAGGTCAAGGTACCAGAAAGGCGGCGTCCGGGTCCGGGCCGCGCGACCCCGGTTCAGGTCGCAAAAAGCCAGTCGCCGGGCAGGCTGGCGACCAGGCGTTCGGTCACCGAATCATCGGGCGGAGCGCCCAGAAGGTCCCGGGCGAGCAGCACCGAGCCCACGACCGGCTCCGGGGATTCATCGACGACCGCTGCCATCGGCAGCGATGCGTTGACGCGGTCCCGGATGGTCTTTTCGAGAAGCCCGGACTCATGCCGCAGCACGCCGCCAGCCAGAACAAGGGGAAACGGACCCGTATCGAGGCCGACCGCTCGCGCGGCCACGAGCGCGAGATCGGCATTCCGGACTCCCCCCGCGCGCACGATGGCGCAGGCCACCGCGTCGCCGCTGGCGGCTTCCTGAATGAGGAAGGGCGCCAAACGGGCTTGCTCCATCCAGTGGCGGTCAGTGCCGCGTGCCGTGCAGCGATGCAGGACCTCTTCAACGCTCGTGGCATCGAAGAACGAGAGCACGCTGTCGGTCAAACTGGTCGCTGGACCGAGGCCAAGGTGGGCTTCGTACACTGCGAGCAATGCCCGTTGGCCAAACTCGGCGCCGCCAAAGGCAACCGCCCAATGACCGGAGTACCAGATTCGTTCATCGGTGTTGCGGGCGCCGATGGCGATCCCCGTACCACAGGTGATCGCCGCGCCGATGCCATCCGCGGTCCCGGCACGCAGCGCCCCGATGGCATCGTTGACGATCTGTATCTGCTCGCCGAATCCAAACGTGGTCATGGAACGACGCAACAGGTCGATGTCTTCCGGCCAGTCCGCACCGGCCATACTGAAAGCGCCAGCGGCGAGATCGGCCGCCGTCGCTCCGGCGGCCTTCAACGCATCGGTGACGGCGGAGCAAACTTCGTCCAGCGCGGCGGTTTCATCAAGCGTGTTGTAGATATCCGACCTGCCGGCACGGCCGGCGCCGACGATATCGCCGTCCGTTGTGGCGACGAGGGCGACCGTTTTCGTGTTGCCGCCATCGACGCCAAGAAGAAGGGAGGGTTTTGAATCAAGCATAGTCTTCCAATGATTCCGCGATTTCGCTCTCGTCGTCAACGCGCCAGGAGTCGTTCCGGCAGCAAGGCACGGTGGGCGGCGGCGAGCTCGTCGTACATTGGCTCGACGTTCGCAAGATCCATACACAGGGGATTCGCCAGGAGCGCTTTGATGGCGTCGCGACGGGAGCCGCTCCAGGCGGCCTGAGCGGCGAGCGCCTGATACTCCGCCAGCGATTGCACCAGACCGGCGACCGGGTGGGGTAGCGGGCCCATGGCCAGCGGCGAAACGCCAGATCCGTCGACAATGCCGAGCGTTTCGACGACGAGATCGTCCGGGAGATCGGGGATGGCGCCGCGATTGGGGACGTTCACGGGAAGCAGCTCTCGCTTGTCATTGAAGATCGCGTGCATGACATCGATGGCCAGCTCCAGCTCGTTAATGCCACCACGGGAGCGGTTGGAGTCGAGCTCCGGGCAGTCGCGCTCGGCCTGCTCCCGGTAGTGCGCCCAGTAATCCGGAACGGAGGCGAGGATATCTTGCGAGCGCGTCGTCGGCTTCGCCTTCAGCTCGGCGAGCAGCTCCTGGGTGAAGTAGTAGTACTGTGCGTACTCGCTCGGAACGGAACCGACGGCAACGGCAATCTGGAGCATGCGCCGCACCCGGGGCGTGAGCGTCGACACGTCTTCGATGCGGCTCCATGCGTCCTGTAGGATGGGCATCAAATCCTGGCCGTCGTAGGTATGTCGCACGGACCAGGAGGCGTGGTTCAATCCGATCGAACGCACGTCGAGCAGCGCCGGGTCGAGGCCGATCCCTTTCGCCAGCTCCGCGGGCGAGTAGAGCGGCCCTTCGCAGAGCGCGATGCACGGGAGGCCGGTGTTCGTCGTGACCGCCTGGGCGACGATGTTCACCGGGTTCGTGTAGTTGACGATGAAGGCCCTGGGGCCGACGCGCTCGAGGTCGGCGACGATCCCCTGCATGATGGCGATCGAGCGCAGGGCCATGAAGAAGCCGCCGGCGCCCTGGGTCTCCTGACCGATCATGCCGTATTTCAGCGGGATGCTTTCGTCGAGATAGCGCGCTTCGAACCCACCGGGCCGGTAGCTGGTCATGACGGCGTCACAGTCGGTCAGGCCGGCGCGACGATCCGTCGTCGTGGAGATCGTGAGGTCGAGGCCGCGGCAGCGGGCCATGCGCGTCGATATCGTTTGCACCAGCGCCAAACGTTCGGCATCGAGGTCGATCAGGACGATCTCGGAGCCAGCGAAGTTTTCGCCCTGGTTGATGAGCGAGGCCATCGTGCCAGGAGCACGCGTGCTGCCGCCCCCGATGTACGCAATTTTCTTTCGTGCCAATGCGATTCCCTATCGTAGAGCGCTACTCGAATACGTCGCGATCGTCGTCCGAGGCAAAGGCGAACGTGCCAATGCCCGCCACGCCAATGGCCGCTGGTTCTCGGTGCACCGCTGACACATCGACTCCCACAAATGGCCGCAAGCGAAATGCCTTCCAGAGCAGGTCGTAGGGGTGGTTGTATCCCTTGATCAAGGGGGTCACCCAGGCGACGATGGAGACCTTGGTGGCGATCGGGCGGTCGTCGCCCGTCCGCGCGCGGTGCCGGGCCACGGCCTGTTGCAACGCCGCATCGCCCACGACCAGCGCACAGTCGCCGATCGCCTGGCTCATCGTCGCCTTGTCGATGATGTCGTCCGCGCCAGCCACACGCAGCTCAATCTCGATCGCAGCGGCACGTTTCTGCGCGGCGAGCTTGCCCCTGACGACCGTGGCGACGATGTCGGTCACGGCGGCGGGATCGGCATGCATCACAACATCGCCTTTGCCGGTGTAGGAGGGAATGATGAACGCCCCCGCTGGATAATCATGCGGGTTCATCTGATCGAGGTCGAAATGGGTCTTCTTCAGGAGCAGCGCCGGAACGCGGGCGGCAAGCGCGTACATCGACCCGACCGGATAGCCGGACATGCCGGGCACCAGGAGCAGGTCGGTTTGCTGCTCACGGAGATGATCCGCCGCTTCCTGGATGTGTCCGCCGAGGTAGTCGGGACGGGCGGCGGTCTTGAGCAAACTTCCATATTCAATGCCGGCGCCGCCACCGGAAAAGGTCCTGATGGCGCCGACACGCAGGAGCCCACGCAGCAGATCGCGCGATCCAGGAGAAAGGGAGGACGCGGCGATGGCAGCTTCGCTCTCTCGATAGGCGATGACATCCCCGGCTGGAGGGGGGACAGTCGCTTCCTCACGGGGCCGCGTATAGCGGGGCAAGGTCGGAGGAGGCGGTGTCGGTGCGACCAAGGATCGTGTTCCTTTCGGCATCGAGGGGTGCTCGGAGCATCGGCCCGCCGTCGTGCTCGGCCAAGGCTATCGCATGATGATAGACGAGCCGTCTCCGCGAATCCCGATTCAGCCAGGTGACGAGTTGAGCGATTTCAGCCTCGCTCTTCTCGCATGTAGGGTCGGCCGAGGGCCGCGGGCGCGCTCAGGATGCGCCGGGTGGCCTCGCGCGTCGAGAGAACCAGAACGAGGATGGTGAAGAGATAGGGCAGCATGCTGAGAAAGAAGGGCGAGAGATCGACACCAGCCGTTTGTAACCGGAACTGCCCCGCTTCGACGCCGCCGAAGAGGTAGGCGCCAACGGCGGCGCGGGCCGGATTCCAGGCGGCGAAGATGACCAGCGCGACGGCAATCCATCCACGGCCGGCGGTCATCCCCTCCGTCCACCCCGGATTAGTGCCGAGCGAAATGGCGGCCCCGCCGAGACCGGCCAGCGCGCCGCCCGCGATCACATAGAGTGCGCGGAGGCGAGAAACGTCGATGCCCATGGCGTCGGCGGCTTCCGGCCGCTCGCCGATGGCACGGAGACGGAGGCCAGCGCGGGTGCGAAAGACGTACCACCAGAGGAAAGCCACCAGGGCAAACGAGATGTAGACCAGCGCCGATTGCTGAAAGAGGATGCGCCCGAGGACCGGAATGTCAGCGAGCAGCGGGATATCGACTGTGCGGAACGAAGCCGGGGGCGGTACGCCGACGATGTTGCGGCCAAGAAAGGCGGAGAGCCCGCCGCCGAAGATGGTGAGCGCCAGCCCGGAGACGACCTGATTGGCCCGCAGCCCGACCGTGAGCAGGGCGTGGATGGAGGCCATGGCCGCGCCGGCCGCGAGGGCCGCCCCCGCTCCTACCCAGGCGCTCCCGGACCAGATGCAGCCGCCCGCGCCAGCTAGCGCGCCCACCAGCATGATCCCTTCGATGCCAAGGTTGAGCACCCCAGCGCGCTCCGTGATCAGCTCGCCGAGGCAGGCGTAAAGGATGGCGGTCCCGGCTGCCACGGCGGCGGCAAGGACCGAGATGACAAAGGCCGGAGTGACGATGTCGCTCACGGCTGAGGCGCCTCGTGTGGACGGTCCAGCGGGTCGGGAAGCGCGGCGGGCACGCGCCGGCTTAAGCGATAGCGGGTGAGGAGATCGCCGCCGAGCAGGAAGAAGAGGATCGTGCCCTGCAGCATTGGGGCGATGGCGGCGGGAAGGCCGAGCGACATCTGCAACCGATCGCCGCCGACGGTAAGCGCCGCCAGCAGAAAGGCAACCAGCACCGCGCCGAAGGGATGGAGGCGGCCCAGCCAGGCGACGATGATCGCCGCATATCCGTAGCCAGGGGAGAGATTGCGCTGCAGCTGATGGCCGATGCCGGCCACCTCGCTCATCCCGGCCAGCCCGGCGAGGGCGCCGGAGAGGGCCATCACGAGTAGGATGGTGCGCTTCGTGGGCATGCCGGCGTAGAGCGCCGCGCGCGGATTCTCACCCATCACTGAAATCTCGTAGCCCCAGCGCGTGCGCCGCAACATCACCCACAGGATCAGGGCGGCGACCAGCCCGAAGAGGAGGCCGAGGTGAACGCGAGTCGTACCCCAGTTCGGCAGCCAACCGGCGTCGGGAATGGGCGGCGTACCGGGAAAGCCGAACGCGGCGGGATCGCGCCAGGGCCCGTGGACGAGATACTCGCTGAAGAGAATGGCGACGTAGTTGAGCATCAAGGAGGTGATGATCTCGCTGGCGCCGAACCAGGCGCGCAGCACACCGGGGATGAGTCCCCACAGCCCTCCGCCAAACAGCGCCGCGGCGATCATGGCCGGCACGAGAATCCAGGCAGGCGCGGTGGGGAAGATGAAGAGCGCGGCCCCGGTGGCGAAAATAGCGCCCCAATAGAGCTGACCTTCGGCCCCAATGTTCCAGAGCTGCATGCGAAAGGCCACCGCCACGCCCAGCCCGGCCAGCAGGAGAGGAGTGGTCTTCACGAGCGTCTCGGCCACGCCGTTCCAGTCGCCTAACGCGCCGGAAAGCATCGCCTGATAGACGACGAACGGATTCTCGCCGGCTAGCGCCAGGAGGAGGCCGCCGAAAAGCAAAGCGAGGAAGACCGAGAGGAGCGAGATAAGGGCCGTGGATCCGCGAGAAGGCGCTGGCGCTCGCTCGATCTGGTAGTCGCGCGGGAGGCCGAGCCTAGCCATGCGCGGCGGTCTGCCCGGCGAAGCTCGGGTCTGGAGCGACGCCGGCCATCAGCAGGCCGATCTGCTCGGGGTCGGCCCCCCGGGCCGGCAGTATCCCCATGACCCGCCCCTCGAAGAGCACCGCGATGCGGTCGGAGAGGGCCAGAAGCTCGTCGAGGTCCTCTGAGATCAGGAGCGTCGCCGCGCCACGGGCGCGTTGGTCGCGCAGGGCGTGATGGATAGCCTCGGTGGCGCCGACATCGACCCCCCGCGTGGGATGGACGGCAACAATGAGGCGAGGAGCGCCTTCCAGCTCGCGGGCCAGGAGGAGCTTCTGCTGATTCCCGCCCGAGAGGGTGCGCAGCTTTGCCCAGCGGCCGGGGGTTTTCACGTCGTGATTCGCGATCAGGCGATCAGTGAAGCTCGCGGTCGCTTTCCCGGCGATGAAGGGACCGTTGCTGATGGGCGGGGTCCCGTATTCGCGCAGAATGGCATTGGCGCTGAGGTCCATCCCGCCGATCAGTCCAGTGGCCAGCCGATCCTCCGGAACGTGGGCCACCCCGGCCCGGGCGATCTGCCCGGCCGATCGATTTGTCATGTCACGACCGGCGATCTGGATTGTGCCGCCAGTCACCCGGCGCAGGCCGGTCACGATTTCCGCAAGCTCGGTCTGGCCGTTGCCGGCCACGCCGGCGATGCCCAGCGTCTCGCCGGCCCGCACCTCCAGGTCGACGTTGCGGAGGGCGGGCAGCCCTTTTTCGCCGATGGCGCCGACGTTTGAGAGGACCAGCACGGGCTCGCCGGGAACCACCGCCTCGTGCGGCTCGGCGGCGGGCCGCTCGACAAAGGACGCCAATTCCCGGCCGACCATCAGCCGGGCCAGCGTGTGCCGGTCGGTTTCTCCGGGCGTGGTGCTAGCCACGATTTTTCCCCGGCGCAGGATGCTGATCCGATCGGCAACTTGGAGCACTTCATCAAGCTTGTGCGAGATGAAGATGACCGTGAAGCCCTGAGCGGCCATGCCGCGCAAGGTCCCGATCAGCCGCTCGGCTTCCTGCGGGGTGAGGACGGCGGTCGGCTCATCAAAGACGAGGATTCTGGCCCCGAGGTAGAGCAGGCGCAGGATCTCGACGCGCTGTTGCTCGCCCACGGAGAGCTGCCAGATGCGCGATCGAGGATCGACGCCAAGGTCGTACCGATCGCTCAGCTCGCGCAACTCCCGTTCGACGCGGGGCAGCTCCAGAGCGACGCCCTTGCGCCGCTCGCCAAGCACCACGTTTTCGGCAACCGTGAACGGATCGACCAGCATGAAGTGCTGATAGACCATGCCGATGCCCTGGGCGATGGCGTCCCGCGGCGATCGGAAGCGAACCGGCTGGCCATCAATCTCGATGCTGCCGCTATCCGGCCGGTAGAGGCCGGCCAGGATGCTCATCAACGTCGATTTGCCAGCGCCATTCTCGCCGACCAGGGCATGGACCTCGCCCCAGGGCGAGGCAAAATCGATGTGGTCGTTGGCGATCAACTGCCCGAAGCGCTTGGTGATGCCGCGCATGGCGATGGCGGGGGACGGGGGGGTAGGGGGACAGGGGGAGAGGGTCATGGGAGACGGCAAGACGGCCAGACGGCAAGAGAGAGAAAAGCCGATAGCCGATAGCCTATAGCCGATAGCCACCATCACCCTATCACCCATCACCCTTATCTAGCTGGGGATTTCGCCGTCGACGCCTTCGACGAACCAGTTCATGCCGAGGAGCTCTTCGTCGGTCATGGCCTGGCCTTCAGGCACGCGGACCTCGCCCGATTGATCGGCGATGGGGCCGGTGAAGATCGTGTAGATCGTCTCTTCACCGCTCTTGAACCGCGCGACTTCGGCCTCGGCCTCGGCGCGGGCCTCCTCTGGCACGAAGTCGGCGATTGGGGCCAGGTCGACCACGCCGTCCTTCCAGCCACCCCAATACTGGTTCGATTTCCAGGTCCCGTCCATGACCTGTTGCACGACATCCTTGTAGTAGGCGCCCCAATTCCAGATGGCGGAGGTGATCACGGCCTTGGGCGCGAGTGGGCTCATGTCGGCGTTGTAGCCGACGCTGAAGAGGCCGCGATCCTCAGCGGCTTGCTGCGGGCCGGCGGTGTCCTGATGCTGGGCGATGACATCGGCGCCGCCGTCGAGCAGTGCTTCGGCCGCGGCGCGTTCCTTCTGCGGATCGAACCAGGTGTTGGTCCAGACGACTTTCACCGTCGCCTCAGGGTTCATTTTGCGGACGCCGAGGGTGAAGGCATTGATGCCGCGGATGACTTCAGGAATCGGGAAGGCCGCCACATAGCCGATCTGGTTTGATTTCGTCATGTCGCCAGCCAGCAGCCCAGAAACGTAGCGCGGCTCCTCGATCTTGCCGAAGCCGGTGCTGACGTTCTCGGCCGTCTTGTAGCCGGAGATATGAATGAAGTCGACGTCGGGGAAATCTTTGGCCACATTGATCGTGGGGTCCATGTAACCAAAGGAGGTCGTAAAGATGATGTTTGCGCCATCCTGCGCGAACTGGCGGATCACCCGCTCGGCGTCGGCCGGGTTTTCAGGGACATTCTCCTGATAGACGGTTTCGACGTTCGGGAAGGCCTCCTCCAGCGCCAGGCGGCCCTGGTCGTGGGCGTAGGTCCAACCCAGATCGCCAACCGGGCCGACATAGACGAAAGCGACCTTCAAGGGCTCGCCCGCCGCCGGAGTAGCGTCCTGGGCACGGACGCCAGCCAGCGATGTCATCAACCCCGTCACGAGCACGAGAACCGAAAGCAGACTGAACAGACCGCGTCGCGTCATACCGCTCCTCCTCTACCGCTGAAGTGACACGCGCCGCGCCAAGGCGGCATTGGGAACAGGGTGCATTATTGCATCTTCGCGCGCTCTTCTCGCCAGCGATGCGCACGACTGCGATGGCGCTGATTCTGGCAAGGCAGCCAACCGGCAACGCCTTCAAGGGCCACCGATCCAGTTGCCGCTTCTGTTCCGTGGCGCCGGCGCGGCCCCGTTACCGCTGACCCAATTAGCAAAGCCGGTGGACATAAGGAGATCGGCACTTGTTTTTGAAGCTGGCTCAACGATCCAGGCCTAGTGACGACGCCGTGAAGACCCTCCTTGAAGTCCAGCAATCAAGATCGAAGACTGTTTGGCAGTGGGTTGTTGCGATTGTGCACTGCGTGACAGCGTTCGGCTTTCCTGCCCGAGATAATCTCATGAACGTCAGCGTTTAGCGTCAAAGGAAGGAGCCATGTGTCAGGTCTAGGGCTTGAAGAAATCGTAGTCATGGTCGTGTTTTCGCTCATCAGGATCTCGTTTCAGGTCTTCCTGATTGTGCTTGGTGTGGTCATCGCCTGGCGTTGGCTGCATCGTCCCGGCGGCCTCGCTGCCACCACGCCACGATCGCCCGACAAGAGCGCCTTCGAAATCCTCGATGAGCGTTACGCGCGGGGCGAGATCGACGAGCGGGAATATAACGAGCGGCAAGCACTGCTTATGCGGCAGTACCGGCAAACTCTATGATGCGGATCAAGATCCGAGTGCCGAGGTCTGAAGACGTTTCTTCATTATCTTCGCGGAGAGAACCGCCGCGAGTTCGTGCGTCGTGGAGTAACCGGTTTCATAGGAGCGACCGCCGCCATCTGGTCCAAACGAGGCTCGGCCAAAGCCCAAACGCTGTGCGATGCCGCCAACCCTGTCTCAGCATCGACTGGATGGTCTCCTGTTTCGCGGTCCGTGGGTTGCGACATCTGCCGAATCCAGCTCGAAGACGCCTGTGCCTCCGTCGCTCCCGCGTGCGGTGGATGTTGCGTGATGGACGACTGCCGGTGCCATTGCCTCTTCGAGGATTTCGTGTGTTGGTGCTTCCGGACTGGATATCCATACACCGCCAATTGTCCACCACCGGATGAGATCCAGGATGCCCTCCGGGCTCATGCTCGCTCAAAGACGATGTCCTGCGCGCCCTCCCACAGACACTGCTTGCCGATAGTGGCGAGGTGCTCGTTCCCTTCGATGACGGTGAGAAAGTGGTTGCCGGCGAGCTGGCCCATTTTCGAGGCGAAGCAGCAGGAGCCGTAGGGGAAGAGAATTTCCGTCTCGCTGTATCCACCCGGGTAGAGCAGGATCTGGCCGGGGGCGGGGTAGCTGGTGGCGTTCTCGAAGTCGAGACCGAAGTCGAGGTCGCCGAGCGGGATCCAGGCCGATTCGCCGCTCCAGCGGACATGGATGATCTTGTTGCGGAAGGGGAGGGCGCCGAGGAAAGCGGCGCAGGTTTTCGGCGCGGCGTCGCGCTCCACCCGCGCGACGAAGGTGTACGCTCCCGCCGTGATCTTCAAATGCTCGCTCACGAACCGTCATCCTTTCTGAAGCAGAGTTTTCATCGCATACGGAGTTTCCAGGAACGAGTGTAATCGCGAGCATGCCGGGTCGCGGAGAGGAGGATCATCATGCAACGAGATCGCGGCGCTCAGATCGTTTCGGCGACGAAGAAGCAGGCACTGGCTCTGGGAGCGCTGGCCGTTGGCACGGGGGCAGTCGGGGCGCTGGCCATCGGGGCGCTGGCCATTGGCCGCCTCGGGGTGGGCAAGCTCGCCGTGAAGCAGGGGAGCTTTGGAAGCTTGGCGGTCGATGAGTTGATCGTGGGGCGGTTGCGGGTTACAGACATGATCGTTGACCGGGACGATCACTCCAGCTGAGCGGAGGACTCCCGATTCGTCAGGGCGGCGAGGACCCGCTCCGGGGTAAAGGGCTGCTCGGTCATCCAGACGCCGACCGCGTCGTGGATCGCGGCGGCGACCGCGGGCAGGAAGGGCACCAGCGGCATCTCCGCCACCCCGCGGGCGCCGAAAGGGCCGTGGGGGTCGGCCAGCTCCAGCACGATGGGAACGATCTCGTCCGGCATGTCGAGCGCGGTCGGGAGCAGGTAGGTGCTGAGGTGGGGCGTGAGGATGATGCCGTCTCGCGTCTTCAGCTCCTCCAGCAATGCATAGCCGACCGCCTGCGCCAGGCAGCCTTCGATCTGCCCTTCGACTTGCTGCATGTTGATGGCCCGGCCCACGTCGTGAACGCTGATCACACGTGGAATGCGGACCTGGCCGGTGAGGGTGTTCACCTCGACTTCGACCGCCTGCGCGGCGTAGCCGTAGCAGTAGTTGGGGATGCCGGAGCCATCGTCGTCCGCGAGCATCGTCGTCGCGGACGGCCGGAACTGCACGGTCGCTTCCACCCGCTCGTCGTCGCTTTCGCGGTAGCGGTCGAGCGCCTCCTTCGCCGCGTCATGAACGGCGCGACCAGCCATCAGCGTCAGCCTCGAGGCGGAGGCGCTCCCCGCGTTCGGCGTCTCGGACGAGTCGTCGGCCACCATCGTGATGCGGTCGAGCGGGAGGTCGAGCACCTCGGCGGCAATCTGGCGCAGTGCGAGATGCGAGCCCTGCCCCACGTCTGCGGCTCCCGCGCGAACCACCGCCGCCTCGGGCTCGCCACGACCGCTGACCTCGACGGTGGCGGTCGACTGCTCCGGGAAGCCGAACGAATAGCCGAGGTTCTTCATGCCCGCGGCGTTGCCGATCCCGCGCCGAATCCAAGGCCGTGCGGCGTCCGCTTCGCCAGCGGCGGATGTTCCACCAAACCGCGCTGCCATCTCTTCCACGCAGCGCTCGAACACGGGGAGGGCGCTAACGCCGGGAGGCAGCGCCTGCTGGGTCGGCTCGATGCCGCCCTCGCGGTAAAGGTTACGCCGACGCAGCTCGATCGGATCGAGGCCGAGGGCATGGGCGAGACGGGTCATCATCACCTCGGAGGCAAACTGCGCCTGCGGCGCCCCGAAGCCGCGGAAGGCGCCGCAGGGGATGTTGTTGCTGTAGACAACATTAGCATCGACGGTGATGTTCGGAACCTCGTAGACGCCGGAAGCAAAGAGCGCGGCCACTTTTGTGACTTCGGCGCTCGTCGAGGCGTACGCGCCGCCATCGGCGAGGAGGTTGGCTTCCACTGCTGTCACTCGACCATCATTCATCGCGCCCCAGCGGCAGTGAATGCGAAACGGATGCCGTTTGTGGTGCGCGACAATGGACTCCTCCCGGCTCCACACGATGCCGACCCGCCGCCGCAGTTTCCAGGCGGCGAGGGCCAGCAGATGCTGCACGGAAAGATCTTCGCGGCCGCCAAATGCGCCGCCGACGGCGACGTAGCGCACGACAACCTGTTCCTCGGGGAGGCCGAGCATCAGCGCGATCTGCTTGCGGTCCTCATGCAGCCACTGCCCGGCCGACTCGATCACCACGCGTCCCGCATCGTCGATGAAGGCGACGCCAGCTTCCGGTTGCAGGAAGGCGTGCTCTTGCCAGGTCGTGGAGAAATCGCCTTCCAGCACGACATCGGCGGCGGCGAACGCGGCGGTCACATCGCCTTTGCGGATCGCGACGCGGGCCAGCAGATTCGTGCCGCGGGATTCGTGGACGAGCGGCGCGCCGGGCTCGCGGGCCAGTCGCGGATCGGTGAGCGCGGGGAGGTCGTCGTAATCAACGACGAGGGCCTTTGCCCCGGCGGTGGCCGCCTCATCCGTTGTCGCCACGACAACAGCAACCTTGTCCCCGGCGAAGCGCACCACATCGCCGCAGAGCACCGGCTGATCGTTGTCGATCAGGCCGAAGGCGTTGAACGGCACATCCCGGGCGGTAAGGACCGCGACGACGCCGGGGATCGCCATGGCGGGTTCGGTGTCAACGGTCCGGATCCGGGCATGAGGGCGACCGGCGTAGACGACCTGGAGGCGCAAGGTCTCGGCCGTGAGGAGATCTCCGGGATAGAGCGCCGCGCCCGAAACCTTGTCGAGGGCATCGTGCCTGGGCAGCGGCTGGCCGATGACACTGGCGCGGGTCATGTGCGGCTGCCGGCGGTTTGCACGGCGTCGAAAATCTTGCGATAGCCGGTACACCGGCAAATGTTCCCGCTGAGCGCGGTCTGGATCTCTCCGAGTGCGGGTACGGGTCGTTCGGCGAGAAGCTTGGCCCCGGCCATCAGCATGCCCGGTATGCAGTAGCCGCATTGCACCGCGCCCGAGTCGATGAAGCTCCGTTGCAGCGGATGGAGGTCAGCTCCGCCATGTGAAGCCGACATTGCCAGGCCTTCGACTGTGGTGACGCTGGCGTTGTGGGCCTGTGGGGCGGGGACCAGGCAGGCCATCACCGCTTGACCGTCGAGCCACACGGTGCAGGCGCCGCATTCGCCTTCGGCACAACCCTCCTTGCTGCCGGTCAGTCCCGCCTCATTGCGGAGCGCATCAAGCAGGGTGCAGCTTGAAGAGTCGCGCAGTTCTGTTGATCGACCGTTGATGCTGGTCCTGATCACGTCGGAAAAGGCTTCGGGCCCGCACGGGGGCGGCTTTGGCGCGGCGGCGTCGGTGTCGAGCAGAACAGGGTCGTCCGGGACGCCCGAGGGGAGTTCACCTCGCCCCAGTTCGACGAGAGTTTGCTTCACCAGGTTGCGCAGGGTTTGCAGCCGATAGGCGCCGCTCCCTCTGATGTCGTCGATGGGAGCTACGGCGGCACAAGTAAGGTTGGCCGCTGCCGCACAGACATCCGGGCCGAGAATCTTCCCCGTGAGATAGCGCTCCGCTACCTCGGCCCGGACGATCGTCGGCGCCAGGGAGCCGAGGGCAATGCGCGCGTCCATCAGAATATCGCCTTCGACGGACACGATCACCGCAAAATCGATCACCGAGATCGCCTGGGCGCGACGCAGGCCGAGCTTCACAAACCTGCCGCGCTGCTCAGGGCGCATCGCCGGGAAGCGGATCTCGCGTACCAGTTCATCGGGAGCGAGCGCCGTGCGGCGCACGCCGAGGTAGAAGTCGCGCAGCGGCATCCGGCGCTCGCCACGCGCGCTGAGCAGCACGATCTCGGCGTCGAAGGCGATGAGCGGCGTGATGGTGTCGTTCGCGGGCGAGGCGGTGACGAGGTTGCCGGCAATCGTGCCGCGGGTGCGGATTTGCGGCGCGCCGACCTCCCAGCACGCTTGGGCCAGGGGCGTTGCTCTTTCCCGGCAGAGTGCCGATGCCACCACGTCGTTGTGCGTCGTGAGTGCTCCCAGAGAAATGACGTCGTTCGAGACGGTTATCGAGCGCAGCTCCGGGATGGCGGTGATGTCGATCAGGGTCGAGGTCGGCTTGATGCCGCGGGAGAGCTCGACGACGAGGTCGGTGCCTCCGGCGACGATGCGAGCGCTCTCCTGGTGATGGGAGAGGAGCGAAAGCGCCTCGTCCAGCGAGCGGGGCTGAAAATAGTTTTGCCACATCAAGGATGAACTCCGGATCAAGTAGGCGGATGGCGAGCTTCTATGCCCGCATCGATTCAATAGGCTTCAAGAGGCGGCCCACAGGAGTGGTGGCCGGCTGACCGTCGACCACGATTGTCGTGCCGCGCAACATGGTACGTCGAATGCGCGCCGGAAAGGCCATGCCCACGAAAGGGCTGATGCGATGCCGATAGCGGAGATCCTTTGCCTCCAGGGTGAATGCTTCCCCGAGCTCGATGAAGACGAGGTCGGCATCGAAGCCTGGGGCGATCTGCCCTTTGCCGGGCAACCGCAGGCGTCGTGCTGGGGCATCCGAGAGAAGGGTCATGAGCCTGGGCAGAGAAACCCCCCGGCCCACGAATCCCTCCCGCAACAGAGCGGAAAGAAGTGACTGGCAGCCGGCAATGCCGCCCCAGATCGCGAAAGCATCGTCACCTGCCTTCATCTCCGGCGGGCAGGGCGAGTGATCGGAGGCGACGATCTGAATGTCTCCGCGAGCAAGTGCCTGCCAGATTAGCTCGACTTCTGAGCGGGGGCGCAGCGGCGGCGCGCACTTTGCCAGAGCGCCGAGCTCTTCACTGTCGCCTTCGGAAAAGGTCAGGTAGTGCGGGCACGATTCGCCGGTGACATCGAGGCCGCGAGCCCGGGCGCTGGCAATGGCCGCGGCGCCACCGGCGGTGCTGACGTGGACAACATGGAGTGCGCAGCCCGTACCCTTGGCGAGGTCAATCGCGCGACGAATGGCGTCGATTTCGGCGGCCATCGGCCGGGAGGCGAGGTAATCGGTAAATGCTGTTCTGCCAGCTGCGATCGCTTTCGCCGCGAGCGAGGCGGTGACGGCTTCGTCTTCGGCGTGGACCGCCACCGGCAGCCCCAGCGCGGCCGCGCGCTTCATCCCTTCGTGAAGCGTGGCATCGTCGGCGCGCGGGAAGTCGCTGATTCCAGAGTTGGACATAAACGCCTTGAAGCCGGCCACGCCGCGTTCGGCCAGTTCGTCCATGCTGTCGAGGTTGATTGGCGTCAGGCCGCCCCAGAGGGCGAAGTCGACGATCGAGCTCGACTCGGCTGCCCGGCGTTTAGCGTCAAACGACGCGCCGTCCAGCGTGGGCGGGAAAGCGTTCAGCGGCATCTCAACGACGGTCGTCGTTCCACCGGCAGCAGAGGCTAGCGATCCCGAGGCCCAGCCTTCCCAATCGGTGCGGCCCGGCTCGTTGAAATGGACGTGGATGTCGACCGCGCCGGGGAGCAGGGTCAGCCCGCGGGCGTCGATTTCCTCTCCAGCGGAGCCCGGGATTTCCGGCGCGATCTCAACGATCACGCCATCGCTGACGGCCAGGTCGGCAATCGAGACCTCGTCCGCCGTCACGACCGATCCGCGGCGAACGATGAGGTCGTAGCGTTGAGCGTTCGCCTGATTTCGGGTTCGGTGAGATTGTTCCGGACTCGTTGAATCGACTTCGGTGAAGTCAGCGAGAAGATCATCGACGACCCGAATCGCGGCGGCGACATCGTCCGCGGTCACCGATTCCGCGGGGTTGTGGCTGATGCCCCCGGCGCAGCGGACAAAGAGCATCGCCACCGGCAGACAGGTCGCCATGACCACCGCGTCGTGACCGGCGCCGGAGGGGAGTGTCTCCACGGACAGCCCGGTCTTCTGAACTGCCTCGCGCAGCCGGCGCGTCAGCATTTCATCGCAGAGCACGGCGGAATGATCGCGCATGATCTGCCACTCGCAACGCAGGGATCGCTGAGCGGCAATCTCCCGAACCCGCGTCTCCAGTGTGGCGAGCGCGGCGATTCGCTGCCCGTCTCCGGGATGGCGCACGTCGAGGGACATCTCGACGCGTCCCGGAATTACGTTCGTGGCGCCCGGGCTTACCTGAAGCTGCCCGACCGTGGCCAGCGTGCCGCTCTGCTCGCTGGCGAATGCTTCCGCCGCCAGTACGAGCTCGGCGGCGGCTGGCAAGGGATCGCGACGAAGATGCATGGCGACGGTGCCCGCGTGCCCTGCTTCGCCGGTAAAAGAGACCAGCACCCGCGTTTGACCCGAGATCGCGGTTACCACGCCGACCGGCGCGTCGATCGATTCGAGGTGTGGACCCTGTTCGATGTGAACCTCGACGTAGGCGAACGCTTCACCAGGCCGCAGCGCGGCGGCAGCCAAGGCGTCCGGGTCTCCCCCGAAGGCGTCGATCGCCTGCCGCAGGGTGACGCCGTTCTCGTCCGTGCGCTCGAGAAGGTCCGGGTCGAACGAGCCCGCCAAAACGCTGCTGCCGAGGTACGTCGTTTGGAAGCGCAAGCCTTCTTCGTCAGGGAAGGCCACGATCTCGATTGGAAAAGGCAATCGGCGGCCCGTGGCGGCGAGCGCTTCCACGGCGGCAAGGGCAACGAGGATGCCGAGTGGACCATCATACCGGCCGGCATCGCGGACGCTGTCGAGGTGACTCCCGAAAAGGAGCGCGGGCGATGCTGGCTGACCGCTTTCGTATCGCCCGCGCTGGTTGCCAATCGCATCGGTGCGCACCGTCATGCCTGCCGCTTGCATCCAGGCCGACACAAGATCTCTCGCACGACGCAACGCCGGGCCGCCGTACGGCCGCGTAATCCGGCCCGGCTCTTCCGAGCACGTCGCCAGTGCATCGCAGCGCTCCAGCACGCGTTGGGCTCGCCCCGCCGCGCTTGGCGCGGCCATGTTAACTGCCACGGTAGGTGGAGTAGGACCAGGGTGAGGCGAGCAATGGGACGTGATAGTTCGCTTCAGGATCGGAAATGCCGAAGCGGACGGGAACCTTGTCGAGGAACGGAATCGCGGCATTGGCGCGGCCGACTGCCGCGAAGTAGTCGCCCACACTGAAGACCAGCTCGTAAATCCCTTCCTGCAAGGCGTCGCCGGCCAGAAGGGGGCCGTCGGTCCGCCCTTCGGCATTCGTGCGCACGACGCTGATCCGCTCCCGCACGTTGAGATCAGGGTCCAGGCGATAGAGCTCGATGGCGATGCCCGCGGCCGGTCGGCCATGGACAATGTCGAGGACATGGGTGGTCAATCTTCCCGGCATCGGTCTCGTCTCCTTACCGGCCTGGGCGGGCCTAGTCTCGCGCTCGGGTCATCGTCAACGTCAGCCGGCCGTAGGCCGGGAATGGATCGCTGTAAACCCGAACGCGAGGATCGTTCGTTTGCTGTCCATACGGGTCGCGGGTCAGATTGAGCGCGTCGAAGCTGATCTCCTCAAGCTGGGGGAAACGATCCATGATGCGCGTTCCCATCTCGTGGATGAGGTGCTGGATCGATTCCGAGACAAAGTCGTCAAAGGTTACGGCGAGCAGATCGCGCATCTGCTCGGCTGGCACATAGCGGCCTCGGGCGAGATCGAGCATGTCGTCCGGGTCCGCGTAGCGCCAGCCAACGTCCATGCGGATGAAGAGGGGACGATCCCCGCGTTCCGGGAGCGTCGTGTAGTCGTCGCGCACAAAGCTGGTGAACGCGCTGCCGGTCAGCTTCATCAGAACGATGCCGGTGATGCCGCAGTGGTGTCCTGTAACGTCGATCCGCGCATCGTGCTTGTCGACCGAAACCGAGGCAAAGGCGCGGCTGCCCGGCTCCTGGTTGAACAGATTCCCGCCAGCGACGAAGCCGCCGTGAGTGTCCGGGATCAAGGCCGCTGAAAAGGGAATCTCGCGGCCCGAAAGGGTCAAGGTGTGGAGCTGATCGTAGGTGGTGGCGAACCCCACGGCCAGATGGTGAAGCAACCCCTCCAGGGTCGCGCCGGGGAACGCCAGCGTCTCGCGGATGATGAAGTTCTTCATACTGTCGGTGGCGACGACCATGCTATTGTCGCCCTGCGTATAGGCAGGGAGGAACTCGTCGCCGAAGACTTCCACGTCGATTTCGCAGGCGAGGAGATTGTTGTCGCTGCCGGTGAAGGCTGATTCGGGAATGGGCGAAATGTCGTGCAACGGATTGGCGTAGACGCGGTAGACCGCCACGCCCTGCTTGCCATAGGAAACCTGGAACGTGAACCGGTCGTTCAACGGCGCTGCCTCCTGTGCCATCGCATCATTCTGGACCACATCGTGCAGGCGATGCCACGCGATCTTGCCGATCTCTTGCAAAGCAATGCTGATTTCCCGATCGCGATCATTTGCCAGTCGTGCTTCGAGGCCGGCCAGGATGCGCTCTTTGCGGTTTTCCCGCGCGCAGATGACAAACGGAAAGCCGAATCGGGCCTGATAGGCGGCATTCGCGTCCTGAAATCGAGCGATCTCCTCTGGAGAGAGTGCCTCCGGATCGAGGCCCGCGGCTCGCTGTTCGGCCGTTGACGATGGCGATAGCGTTCCCGCCAGCGCGGATCGGCCCACCAGATCGGGATGGGCGCCGATAAGGGCCAACTGCTGCTCCTCCCCCATGCCATACATCTGGGCGAGCAGCGCCTGATGCAGCGCGGTGACGCTTCCCCACGGACGGGTGTGCCAGGCATCGTGCGCAATCCATGGTGAATCCTCGAAGAGGAACCCGAGCCGCGCCGTGAAACGATCGCGGTCGAGCGCGTTGATGTCGTTCATGCTCCACACGGGGCCGGGCATGGTATGCATCCTTGGCCGGGTTCGGGCTCAATCGAGGTAGGCGTAGGCCGGGATGGTCAGAAATGGAACGAAGTCGGTGGCCAGCACCAGGCCATCCAGGATCTCCGCGGCGTCAGCATAGCGTCCCGTCTCGGGACCGCCGAGCGCGGCAAGCTCCTCGTCGCGGATCGTGGCATAGCGTTCTCGCGTAACAGGCAGGCCATCGCTGGTCGAGGCGTCGTTGCGAATCCACTGCCAGATTTGGGCGCGAGAGATTTCCGCGGTGGCCGCGTCTTCCATCAA